>RFIR01000109.1 GCA_003695135.1 Alphaproteobacteria bacterium
CATCCAGCCCTACTGGCGTTCGCTCTACCGCCACTATGTCGAGGGGCTGGTGAACGTCGAGATGCACCCGACCTTCGAGTGGCACATCCACGACTGGGGTTGGGCCGCCTGATCGGGCCGAAACCAACCGGCCGTCCCCCTGCCCGGGGGATGGCCAGCCGGCGGGGCCGACCCGGCCCCGCGCGGGAAAGACCTGCACCCGGGTAACGGGGTGACGCCGGAACAACACAAAAGACCGGCGGAAGGGGGAGGAGATGCTTCTGTTCATCCTGCGGCGGCTGGGCGTGATGCTGCTCACCGCGCTCTGCCTGACATTCGTGGTCTTCTTTCTGACCAATCTCGACCCGAATCTGGAAAAGCTGGCCAAGACCGAGGGCAACATGCGCATGACCGATGCGCAGGTCGCCGCCTGGCTGGAACGCAACGGCTATTCGCAGAACCTGTTCGTGAAATACGGCGAATGGCTGGGCATCCTGCCCAGCAAGCTGGTCAAGGGCGAGGACGGCAAGCTTTACGGCCGCTGCGTGCGGCTGGCCGAGGACAAGAGCAATCCGCCGCGCTATTGCGGCCTGCTGCAGGGCGAGCTGGGCTTTTCCACCGTCTTCAAGGATCACAGCAGCACCATCATCGGCACCCGGCTGGGGCTGACCGGCATCCTGATGTTCTGGGTGATGATCGTGATGGTGCCGATGGCGCTGGTGGTGGGCGTGCTGGCCGGCATGCGCGAGGGATCCACGCTCGACCGTACGCTGTCGACCGCCTCGATCGCCTCGACCGCGACGCCTGAATACGTCTCGGGCGTCATCTTCGTCGCCGTCTTCGCCAGTTCGGTGGTCGGGCTGAAATGGTTCAAGGGCTCGGCCGCCTCGGCGATGAACGGGGTGACCTTCGAGAACTTCACCCTGCCGGTGATGACCATGGCACTTTACGGCATGGGATACATCGCCCGCATGACGCGCGCCTCGATGGCCGAGGTGATGACCGCGCAATACATCCGCACCGCGCGGCTGAAGGGGGTGAGCTTCCGCAACATCGTGCTGAAGCACGCGCTGAGGAACGCGCTGATCGCGCCCTTTACCGTGATCATGCTGCAGTTCCCCTGGCTGCTGACCGGCGTGGTGATCGTCGAGACCCTGTTCAACTACAAGGGCTTCGGCTGGACTCTGGTGCAGGCGGCGGGCAACAACGACATCGAGCTCCTGCTCGGCTGCTCGGTGGTCGCGGTGTTCGTGGTGCTGATCACCCAGCTGATCTCCGATATCGGCTATGTCTATCTCAACCCGCGCATCCGCGTGCGATAGGGGGGCGGAGCGATGGAACACATGACCTGGGGGGGCGCCTACGCGGCCGACTTCATCCCCTATTTCGCCTTCACCCTGTCGGTGGCGCTGGTCTCGGGGGCGATCGCGCTCGCGCTGACGATCGTGCGTTCGGATGCACGCAACGCCATGCTGCTGATCGGCGGCGTGGTGGTGCTGGTCGGCGTCGTGCTTGGGCTGTCGCTGGTCTACAGCTACATCGCCGGCATCCGCGAGGCGGGCGAATTCCCGGCCTGGGCGATGAACACGCTGATCTGGACCGGCTGGTTCGCGGCCTTCGGGGTCATCGTCGTCCTGACCGTATGGGTCACGCGCAACGTGCTTGGCGACGATCCGGCGGCGATCTTCACCGCGCTCTTCCGCTACGGGCTCTATGCCACCGGCATCGTCTTCGCCATCTGGCTGCTGGTCACGCTGGTCTATGCCGGCTCGGCCGAGGCCGACAGGATCGCGGATGTCTACGAGGCCGGCACCGTGAAGGCGGTGCAAAGCTATGCCGGCGTCTCGGAGGACGAGGCGAAGGCGATCCTCGGCAAGATGCAGGCGGGCGAGTCGGTCGAGCTCTTCGACAAGCGCGTGGCGCTGGCGGCCGAATATGACCGCGGCATCATCGCCAACATCCTCGTCCGCTTCCTGCCGGTCTGGATCGGGCTGGCGCTGATCTTCGCCGTCTCGATCATCTTCAAGCGCCGCCTCGGTCTCTACGGCAAGCTGTTCAACTCGCCGATCGGCATGGTCGGGCTCGCCCTGGTGCTGTTCTGGATCCTGACCGCATTCTCTGCCGACATGATCGCGGTGTTCGATCCGCTGACCCAGGTCTCGGGGCTGAAGAACAAGCTGCCGGGGACACCGGTGCCGGATTCGGAGGGGTTGTTCTACTATCTCGGCGGGGACAACCTCGCGCGCGACGTGTTCAGCCGGGTGGTCCATGGCAGCCGGCAGGTGCTGATCATCGCGCCGGCGGCGACGCTGTTTGCCTTCATGGTCGGCATCACTCTGGGCCTGCCGGCGGGCTATTTCGGCGGGCGGTTCGACACCATCCTCAGCTTCCTGGCCAATCTGGTGCTCGCCTTCCCGGTGATCCTGCTGTTCTACCTGCTGGTCACGCCCGAGATCCGGTCGACCGGGATCCCGATCGTGCTGGCGGCGGTGCTGTTCCTGTTCCCGATCATCTTCTTCGTGCTTCTGTTCCGAACCAAGTTCTTCACCCAGCCGCAGAAGCTGATGATCTACATGGTCCTGACGCTGGTGCTGGGCTTCTGGGCCTATTCGGGGCTGGCGTTCAATTCCGACCCGCTGGGCGTGTTCAGGATGGATCCCAACCTTCTGAACATCTTCGTCTCGGTAGTGTTCGTGAACTCGCCCACCGTGTTCCGCATCGTCCGCGGGCTGACCATGGACATCAAGACCCGCGACTATGTCGCCGCCGCCCAGACCCGCGGCGAGGGGCCGTGGTATATCATGCTGTGGGAGATCCTGCCCAATGCGCGCGGGCCGCTGATCGTCGATTTCTGCCTGCGCATCGGCTACACCACAATCCTGCTCGGCACGCTGGGCTTCTTCGGGCTGGGGGTCAGCCCGGAAAGCCCCGATTGGGGCTCGACCATCAATGACGGTCGCAAGCTCCTGTCGGTCTATCCGCACCCCGCGCTGCCGCCGGCCATCTCGCTGATGAGCCTGGTGCTGGGGCTCAACCTGCTGGCGGACGGGCTGCGCGAGCAGTCGCTGAAGGACTGAGGAGGCGATCATGCCCAGAAGACGGGATTACGAAGGTCCGATCCTGGAGATCGATCGGCTTTCCATCAGCTTCTTCACCCAGGCGGGCGAGATCCCGGCGGTGATGGACTTCTCCACCACCGTCATGCCGGGCGAGGCGATGGGGCTCGTGGGCGAATCGGGCTGCGGCAAGTCCACCGTGGCGCTGGGGGTGATGCAGGATCTCGGCGTCAACGGCCGCATCGTCGGCGGCTCGATCCGCTTCAAGGGCCGCGATCTGGGCGCGATGAGCGAGGACGAGCTGCGCGCCATCCGCGGCTCGGAGATCGCGATGATCTATCAGGAGCCGATGGCCTCGCTCAACCCGGCGATGAAGATCGGCAAGCAGCTGATGGAAGTGCCGATGATCCATGAGGGGGTGACCGCCGAGAAGGCCTACAAGATGGCGCTGGAGGTGGTCGAGGCGGTGCGCCTGCCCGACCCGCGGCGGATGCTGAACTCCTACCCGCACCAGCTTTCCGGCGGCCAGCAGCAGCGCATCGTCATCGCCATGGCGCTGATGTCCAAGCCCTCGCTCCTGATCCTCGACGAGCCGACCACCGCGCTCGATGTCACCGTCGAGGCCGGCATCGTCGATCTGGTCAAGGATCTGGGCAAGCAGTACGGCACCTCGATGCTGTTCATCAGCCACAATCTCGGCCTGATCCTCGAGACCTGCGACCGGCTCTGCGTGATGTATTCGGGCGAGGCGGTGGAGACCGGTTCGATCAAGGACGTGTTCGACCGCATGCGCCACCCCTATACCC
>RFIR01000110.1 GCA_003695135.1 Alphaproteobacteria bacterium
ATATATATTTGATATTACAAATTATACCCATCGAATTCTGTTTGAAACGATATTTCATTTTGACTGATAAAATTACCATTTTGTCAGGATTGTCCATATCAGTCTGATCGGTGAATTGCGCAAGAGACCGATCCGACAAGGTGAAACATTTTCGGGTATTTCCAAGGCATTGTCGGATTTTTTCGACTCTGACGGTTCAACGAATCGCGCGCTTCTGCTAACAGGGGTTCAGGTGGGGGTACATCTGGGGACGATCGCTCCGGCGATCGATGCGAAAGCAAGTGCCGACCACCGTCAATCCAGTTCCAGCCGACTGAGCTGCTCTGCCCTGCGAGTCAGCCGGACTGCGCATGCGCGACCCTGTGGAGGAGTATCCAAGTGAGCGGATCCATGCCCAATATCGACACCAGCACCGTGAGCACGCCGGGCGGCATGCGCCCGGCGGTCAAGCTGTCGGGGATCGCCGGCATTCCCTCGATCGGAACCGGTCTTTACGGCAAGATCTACGCCCCCGGCCTGCCGATCTATTCGATCAGCAAGCTGCAGGAGATCATGTTCAGCCAGCCGGCCGATCTGCGATTCACCGCCTCGGCGCCGGATTATCGCGGCGCGGCCGATACCGCCAGCGTGGCCGAGTTCCTCGGTGCCGATGCCGCCAGCGTCACCGGCGGCGATCCGAACGCGCTGGTGATGGATGCGGTGGGCATCAGCCTTTCTGGCTATGTCTACATCCCCAAGGGGGTGCACCAGATCAATGTCCGCTCCGATGACGGCTTCAAGCTCAAGATCGGCGGGGTCAATTTCTCCAGCCACGAATACAGCCGCGGGCCGGGCGATACCGCGCGCACCGCGCAGTTCGATGGCGGGCTCTACAAGATCGACCTCATCTATTTCGACAATTCCGGCGGGCAGATGCTGGGGCTGGAAATCGACGGGCTGATCGCCGATCAGAGCGCGTTCTACCGCACCAGGGCGGATTTCCTCTCCAACGCCGGCGGCGGCAAGCTGATCAGCAAGACCCAGTATCACCCGTCCAACTTCCTCGGCAAGGAGGTGTTCGACGGCCCCGATTCGCTCGATGGCGCCAGCGGCTACGACCATCTCGACGGCGATGGCGGCAATGACGTGGTGATGGGGCGCAATGGCGGCGATTCGCTCGAAGGCGGCTATGGCAATGACCGGCTGATGGGCGGCAATGACGACGATGTGCTCGATGGCGGGCGCGGATCGGACCTTTTGCAGGGCGGCGATGGCGACGATCTGCTGATCAGCCGTTCCGATGCCGGCGAACAGCGCATCGGCCAGCTGGCCATCGGCCGGCCCACCCGCGGCGATCCCGATCGAGAGGTCAAGCCGGGGCGCCAGAAGCTGAAGGGCTGGGAGAGCCAGCCCAAGATCGGCGACGACGTGCTCGTGGGCGGCAAGGGCCGCGACACCTTCCTGATCGCGCCGCAGATCAACGCCAAGCTCGACATCATCAAGAAGCATATCCGCCATGACGGCACCATCGACTGGCGCGGCGTGGCCGGCGAGAACAACGAGCTGCACGATCACTGGGTCGACAGCTTCGGCATCGACGTCATCGCCGATTACGACGCCCGCGAGGATCAGATCGCCATCATCGGCCACACCGTGTCGATCGGCGACATCAGCTATCGCGACATCGACCGCGACGGCGATCTGGAAAGCATCATCACCGTTCTGTCCGATCAGGGCGCGGGTGGCGGTGCGCATACCGACGATCTGATCGGCCAGCTGATCGTCTATGGCGACCGGGTCGAGGCGAGCGACATCAGGCTCGATGCCGGGGTAATGTATGGCATCGTCGACACCTACCGAGATCTTGCCGAGGCGCTCTATCCGCGCGGGCAGCTGAAAAAGACCGTGATCGATGGCAAGATCCAGTTCGGCTATGACAGCCGCGATGCCGGCGGGGGCTGGGGCAAGCTGACCGCCCGGCCCGAGAAATATATCGACAATCCCTTCATCAAGGGCGTCAGCTTCGCCGATCCCAGCCCGAAATACCGCGAGCTGACCCGGGGCCAGTATACGCCGATGCGCGAACGCGCGGTGGCGGGTGAGACCGTGGACGGCAGCTCGGGCGACGATACCATCACCCCCTCTGCGGGCCATCAGAGCCATGCCAGCGGCCTGCCCGGCGCGATCGGCTACTGGCGTCTCGGCCAGGCGCAGGGCGGCAGCTTCTTCGATGCCAAGGGCGGGGCGCCGGTCATGGCCTACCGGCTGGACGAGAACCGGGCGCTGATCCGCACCGACGGGCTGACCGACGGCCCACAGGGCGCGGCCAATGACGCGCTGCATTTCAACGGCGTGGACGAGTTCGCCTTTCTCAGGCACGAAGCCCGGCAGGAGATCGCCTATGGCACCATCGCGCTGTGGATCAAGCCGGAGAACCTGCGCAAGTTTTCGATCATCCTGTCAAAGGACGAGTCGGGCGATGGCGATGGCGGCCATTTCCGGCTGGGCCATACCGACAAGGGCGGGCTGTTCCTGCGCTTTGCCCAGGGCGATGGCGGCGGCAACAATGCCTGGAAAACCGCAGGACATCTGCTGAAGGAGGGGCAGTGGCAGCATGTCGCCGTCTCCTTCACCGATCATGGGGTGAAGGTGTTCCTGGATGGCAAGGCGATCTCGGATTACTACTGGACGCCGGTCGAGGGCGCGGTCGCCAATCCCGGCCGCTTCAAGGAAGACTACCTGACCCAGAACCAGGAACCCTGGGTGATCGGCGCCGACAGCTCGGCCGCGCAACTCAACGATTCCGCCGGCCAGTTCGCCACCGATGACGGCAGTCTCAGGAACGTCTTCGAGGGTTCGGTCTCCGATCTCGGCATCTGGGGCGGCATGGATCCCGAGGATGCGCTGAAGGCGGCGCAGGTCAGGGATCTCTATGCCAACGGGCCGGGCATGGCGCTCAATCGCCCGGCCGACAAGCAGCTGATCTTCGCCGGCGACGATCTGTTCCACGGCCGGGTCGGCAATGACGAGATCTTCGGCGAGGGCGGCAACGACCGGCTGTTCGGCGATCTGGGCGACGACACGCTCTATGGCGGTTACGG
The DNA here is from genome assembly GCA_003695135.1 of Alphaproteobacteria bacterium. Taxonomy (GTDB): domain Bacteria; phylum Pseudomonadota; class Alphaproteobacteria; order Rhodobacterales; family Rhodobacteraceae; genus J013. The sequence continues at coordinate 3,081 of RFIR01000110.1, forward strand.
CCAGGACCGGCTGTTCGGCGGGGCGGACAACGACACGCTCGATGGCGGGCGCGGCGACGACCTGCTCGATGGCGGGGATGGCGACGACGTGCTGATCTCGCGCTCAGATGCCGGCGAGCAGCGCGCCGGCCAGCTGGTGACCGGCAATCCGACCCGGCCCTTCCCCGACCCCTCGATCAGCGCGCAGTATCTCAAGCTGATCGACTGGGTCAGCCACCCGATCAAGGGCGATGACGTGCTGGTCGGCGGCAAGGGCAGGGATCTCTTCTACTTCCAGCCCGAGATCAACGCCAAGCGCGACATCATCCTCAAGCACACCAATGCCGATCGCAGCATCGACTGGCGCGGCGTGGCGGGCGAGAACAACCGTATCCACGACCACTGGGTCGATCTGATCGGGGTCGACGTGATCGCCGACTACAACGCCGCCGAGGACACCATCGCCATTGTCGGTCACACCGCCAATATCGACATCAACTACCGGCTGCTCGACACCGATCGCGACGGCAAGAACGACAGCGCGGTCTCTGTGATCACCATCTATTCCGATCAGGGTGCGAATGGCGGGGCGCATACCCAGGACATCATCGGCTATGTCGTGGTGCATGGCGATCTGGTCGACAAGGATTCGGTGCTGACCAATGCCGGCTCCTTCTTCGGAGTGGTCGACACCATCGACGATCTGCGCGAATCGCAGGCCCCCACCGGCAGCCGCAAGGTCTCGGTCACGCCGCAGGGCGAGATGTTCATCGGCTATGACACCCGCGACAAGGCGGGCGATCCGATGGGGCGCAATCCGGAGAAATACGCCACCAACCCGTTTGCGAATCTGGTCAAATATGCCGATCCGCTGCCCAACGGGGCCACCCGGCCCAAGGTGCTGGTCGACCGGGATGCCGGCAACTTCAACGGCACCAGCCGGGCGGTGGAAATCCCCCATCGCGCCTCGATGGAGCTGAATCAGGGGACATATGCCTTCAATTTCATCGCCGATGCGCCGGGCAACGGCCATTACCAGGCGCTGATCTCCAAGGATCATTCCGGCTACAAGACCGGCGGCCATCTGACGATCTGGATCGACCATTCGGGCCATCTGCTCGCCCGTTTCCAGGGCATCGACAGCGAGACCTATCTTTACGACCGCGACACCACGATCGAGGCGGGCCGGAAATACAACCTCGCCTTCACCTTCGACGACAAGTCGATCAAGCTCTATCTCGACGGCACGCTGATCGAGGAAGGGCGCGGTTTCGCCGGCGGCATGACCGGCAATCAGGAGGATCTGGTCGTCGGCGCCTCTTCGGCAAGCCGCTATGGCAGCATCGACAACTACCGGGACTTCTTCGACGGCAAGATCGACGATGTGCTGGTGCTCGACCGCGCACTCTATCCGCTCGAGGCGTTGCTGCTGGCCAAGGGCGGCGGCCGGCCCTGGGCGATCATGGAGGCCTACAATACCGGCTCGGGCGGGAATTCCGCCAAGAACGGGCTGGCGCCGCTGTCCGGAGACCCGTTGTCGGGCGACGATCACATCACCGGAGATGATGGTGACAACATCCTTGTCGGCCGCGACGGCAATGACAGCTTCGACGGCGGCGCGGGCACCGACATCTACAAGGGCGGCGCGGGCGACGATGTCTTCCGGTTCGACGATCTCACCGACAGCAGCGCGCAGGTCTGGGAGGCCGACCGCATCCAGGATTTCGTCTCGGGCGAAGATGTGATCGACATCTCCGGCATCGACGCCGATCCTGGCCATGCCGGCGATCAGGCCTTCGCGCTGGTCAGCCAGTTCAGCGGCGCGGCGGGCGAGGCGGTGATCAGCCGCCTCGGGCCGAACCGGCACCTGCTGCGGCTC
>RFIR01000111.1 GCA_003695135.1 Alphaproteobacteria bacterium
ATCCGGTCCGCTTCCTGCCTTACGCCGAATTCGGGTTCTGACGGGGCTTCCGGGTGGGAGAAGGCCGGTGGCAGCTTCGCAAATGCCGGTCCGGCCGGATCCGCTCAATGTGTTCGGGCGCCGTGAAATGCGGCGCCGGCGACGATCACCCATGATTTTCACTTTTTTTTCAATAATTGATTGGGGAATTCATTCAAAGAGGGTCCTGAGAAACTCCGGCGCGACGGGGCATCCCAGGCGAGACACGTTTTCTACCACTGTGTATCGCGCGCGCGTAAAGTAATTAGAAAATAATTCCCCAATCAATATTTAACAATCAACAGTGAAAACAATCACAACATGACCGGCGCCGCATTTCGCGGCGCCCAAGCGCAGCGCCCGGGTCTGGCCGGCGGAGTTTTGCAGGGCTCTCTCAATATTACTTTACTGACGCAATCCCTATCACCGCGACCCCCTGCGCATTCCGGGCATGCGTCCGCAACACCTGCAGGGCGCGCATTCATGGCGCGCCGTGGCGTGCGGTCCGGTCTCGTGGCACGACGGTGCGCCATGAATGCGCATCCAACGCAGGTGTTCCGGGGGCAACGGAGCGCCCGGCCTCCCAGCCGTTCACGGCGGGCCTGACCGACGCCCTTCCCGTCCTGCCCGCCTTGCACCTTCCGTGACGGCAATCTTCCCCGCCAGGCTCGCTGGGCGGAAGGTGGCGCTACGTCCTTGATCCCCCCCTGCCCTGCCGCTACCTTCGCCCGCGCCAGGGGGCAGCATCATCCGACATCCGGGAGGGACAGCAAGACAGTGAGTCAGTATGCGAGCTATGACCGCCTTGCCGGTCACTATGATACCACGCGGTCGGCGATCAGTGCGGAGATCTGGCTGGGCCAGCTCCTTGCCGGATGTGCCGGTCTCGACCGTCTCCAAATCCTCGATGCCGGCTGTGGTACCGGCAATTACACACTCGCCCTCGCGCCCCATGTCGCGCGCGTCACCGGCATCGACATGAATGCGCGCATGCTCGCCGAGGCGGGCCGGAAGGCGGAGGCCTCGGCTCTGGCGGACAAGGTCTCGTTCCGCCGTGGCGAACTGCCCGACCTGCCCTTCGCCGATGCCAGCTTCGATGCGGTGATGTTCAACCAGGTGCTGCACCATCTCGAGCCGCCGGGCACACAGGATTTCGCCCGCCATGCCCGCGCCATTGCCGAGGCCGCCCGCGTGCTGCGCCCCGGAGGGCTGGTCCTGATCAATGCCTGCTCGCCCCGCCAGGTGAGGGAGGCCTTCTGGTATTACGCGCTCATTCCCGAAGCGTGCCGGCAGGTCTGCGCGCGGATGATCGGCACCGACACGCTGAAGGCGGCGCTGCACGCGGCCGGCTTTGCCGAGATCTCGCGCACCGTGCCGCTCGAGGCGCTGCTGCAGGGGCCGGCCGGGCTCGATCCGCACGGCCCGCTCGATCCCGCCTGGCGGGCCGGCGATTCGGGCTGGGTGCTGGCGAGCGAGGCCGAACTCTCCGCCGCACTGGCGCGGATCGAGGAAATGGACAGGGCCGGAACCCTGGCGGAATTCGTGGCCGAACACGACCGGCCGCGCCACGACATCGGCCAGACCACCTTCTGGTGCGCGGTGAAGGCGGGGTGAGGCGGAACCGGGCGCCGTGACTGCGGGTACGCCCTGAATGCGCACCCTGCGCGGCACGCCCGGCTCCCGACCCCGGCCCCGCCTGCGGGAGCCTCCCACGGCGATACATGCGAACGGGAGACGTCCGCAGCCTCGCACACCGGCCGGCGCGCGCGCGCCCGGTCTCTTCTTCTTGGCAAAAATACTCGATCCCGCCGCTGCCCCGTCAGCCCCCGCGGCGGATCAGGAAGGCGCGCGGCGCCCCCGGCGCGGCCGGCTCCTCGATGCCGGCCAGCGCATGGCCCTGCTCGGCGCAGAAATGCGGCACATCGACCACCGCGGCCGGATCGTCGGCGAGCACGCGCAGCACCTGCCCCGGCGCCATCGCCATCAGCCGCTTGCGCGCCTTGAGCACCGGCAGCGGGCAGATGAGCCCGGTCGCATCGAGTTCCTGATCCCACTCCATGGCGCCAGTGATAGGCGCGCCCGCCAGCCCTGTCCATGCCGCGCGGCTCTCGTCCTGTCCCGGCGCAAACCCGGCCTGCGGTGACGCAAAAGCACTACACGCCCGCGCGGCGAGCGGGTAAGCCTGCAGTCGCGACGAAGCCGAGCGACGGGGGCGGCCATGGCACTGGACGAGGAACGCGGCATCTGGCGGGCCGGGCGCGGCGGCGGGCGCGGCCGGGCAACGCCCAAGGGGCGGCAGCTGCAGGACGAGGCGCTGGCCGGGATCCGCGCGCTTCTGGGCGACCGCCCGCGCCGGCGCGACCTGCTGATCGAGCATCTGCACCTGATCCAGGACCGTTTTGGCCATCTCTCGGCGGCGCATCTGCGCGCGCTGGCCGAGGAGATGCGGCTGTCCATGGCCGAGATCTGGGAGGTCGCCAGCTTCTACGCCCATTTCGATCTGGTGCGCGAGGGCGAGACCCCGCCGCCCGCGCTCACCATCCGCGTCTGCGACTCGCTCTCCTGCGAACTCGCGGGCGCGCAGGCGCTGATGGCCGCGCTCAAGGCGGGCCACGACCCCTCCGCGGTGCGGGTGATCCGCGCGCCCTGCATGGGCCGATGCGACACCGCCCCGGTCTGCGAGATCGGCCACCGCCACATCGACCACGCCACGCCGGAGAAGGTGGCCGAGGTGATCGCCGCGGGCGATTTTCACCCCGTGATTCCCGATTACGAGGACCTCGCCGCCTATCGCGCCGTCGGCGGCTACGAGACGCTGCAGACCTTGCGCGAAAGCGGCGACTGGCAGGAGGTGCAGGAGGCCATGCTCGCCGCCGGGCTGCGCGGCCTCGGCGGCGCGGGTTTCCCCTCGGGCCGCAAATGGGGCTTCGTGCGCGCCGAGCCGGGGCCGCGTTACCTGGCCGTGAACGGCGACGAGGGCGAGCCCGGCACCTTCAAGGACCGCTACTATCTCGAGCGCATGCCGCATCTGATGCTGGAAGGTGCACTGATCGCCGCCTGGGCGGTGGAGGCCGAGCGCTGTTATCTCTACATGCGCGACGAATACCCGGCGGTGCTGGAGATTCTGCGGCGCGAAATCGCGGCGCTGGAGGAGGCCGGCATCGCCGCGCCGGGCTTCATCGAGCTGCGCCGCGGCGCCGGCGCCTATATCTGCGGCGAAGAATCCGCGATGATCGAATCGATCGAGGGCAAGCGCGGCCTGCCCCGCCACCGCCCGCCTTACGTCGCCTCGGTCGGCATCTTCGGCCGCCCGACGCTGGTGCACAATGTCGAGACCCTGCACTGGGTGGCGCGGGTGGCGCGCGAGGGGCCCGAGGTTCTGAACGCTGTCGAGAAGAACGGGCGGCGCGGTCTGAGGAGCTATTCCGTCTCCGGCCGGGTGGCGAGGCCGGGCGTCTATCTCCTGCCCGCGGGTTCCACTATAAGCGATGTGATCGCGGCCGCCGGCGGCATGGCGGAGGGGCACACGCTGAAGGCCTATCAGCCCGGCGGGCCGTCCTCGGGCCTCCTGCCGGCCAGCCTCGACGATGTGCCGCTCGACTTCGACACGCTGCAGCCGCATGGCAGCTTCATCGGCTCGGCGGCGGTGGTGGTGCTGTCGGACCGGGATTCGGCCCGGGCCGCGGCGCTCAACATGCTGCGCTTCTTCGAGGATGAAAGCTGCGGGCAATGCACCCCCTGCCGGGCGGGCTGCGAGAAGGCGGTGAAGCTGATGCAGGCGGAGCAC
>RFIR01000009.1 GCA_003695135.1 Alphaproteobacteria bacterium
GGCCAGCGCGATCATCGGCACGGCCGGGTCGCCGCGGCAGACGCGGGCGGCATGGAGGCCGACCGCGGTGTGCGGGCAGACGATCTGCCCGGTCTCCTGGCAGGTGCGGCGGATGCTTTCGGCCGTCTCGGCCTCGCCGGCACGGGCGCTGGCAAAGCCCGCCCGCAGCCCGGCCAGCATGTCGTCGGGCAGGCGGAACGCGCCGGTCTCGGCCAGCTCGCGCATCAGCCCGGCCACCGCCTGCCCGTCGCGCCCCGACAGCTCGAACAGCAGCCGCTCGAAATTCGAGCTCACCTCGATATCCATCGACGGGCTGATCGTCGGGGTGACCCCCGCCTTGCGGTGCTCGCCGCTCTCCAGCGTGCGGTGCAGGATGTCGTTGCGATTGGTGGCGATCACCAGCTTCGCGATCGGTACCCCGATGGCGCGGGCGACATGGCCGGCGAAGATGTCGCCGAAATTGCCCGTCGGCACGGTGAAGGCGACGGGCCGCGCCGGCGCGCCCAGAGCCACCGCGGCGGTGACGTAGTAGACGGTCTGGGCGAGGATCCGCGCCCAGTTGATCGAGTTGACCGCCGCCAGCCCCATCTCGTCGCGGAAGGCGTGATCGTTGAACATCGCCTTGACCAGCGCCTGGCAGGCATCGAAATCGCCCTCCACCGCCAGCGCGTGCACATTGGCGTCCGTGGGCGTGGTCATCTGGCGGCGCTGCACCTCCGAGACCCGGCCATGCGGATAGAGGATGAAGACATCGGCCGAGGCACGGCCGCGGAAGGCCTCGATGGCCGCCGAGCCGGTATCGCCCGAGGTGGCGCCGACGATCGCCACCCGCTGCCCGCGCCGGGCGAGCGCGATGTCGAACAGCCGCCCCACCAGCTGCAGCGCGACATCCTTGAAGGCGAGCGTCGGCCCGTGATGCAGCTCCAGAAGCCAGTCATTGGCCCCGATCTGGACCAGCGGGCATCGCGCGATATGGCCGAAGCCGGCATAGGCCTGCGCGATCGCCCCGGCAAGTTCGTCCTCGCCGAAGGCATCGCCGATGAAGGGGCGCATGATGCGCAAGGCGGCGTCCTCGTAACTGAGCCCCGCCAGCGCCGCGATCTCCTCGCGCGACATCTGCGGCCAGCATTCCGGCAGGTAGAGACCGCCATCGCGCGCCAGCCCGGTGAGCATGGCCTCCTCGAAGCCGAGCGCGGGCGCGCCGCCGCGGGTCGAGACATAGCGCATGCCCCCCGCCGCCACCTCCGCCGCCTCGCGGTTCATGATACGCTCTCCGGTCATGGCATCGGTCTTAGTCGGGCCGCGCAGGCGATTCCAGCGCTTTTGCAGCGCCGCGCCGGCGGCTGCGTTGCCAGAACAGCAGGCTCATCCCGGCCCATCCCGCGGCCAGCGCAAACCAGGTGATGGCGTATTGCAGATGGTCGTTGCGGATGCCGGGGCTGACGGGCATGGGCGTGATGCCCGGATCGGTCGGGCCTCGCGCCACCACCAGCACCGGCTCGGTGTCCAGCGCCGCGGCCATCGGGCCGACCGCGCGCGAGAACCAGATGTTGCGCGCCCGGTCGGGCGCCGGCGTGTAGTCGGTGACGTCGTCGGGCCACAGCAGATTGCCCGTCACCTCGACCGGACCGGTGAGGCGCGGCCGGTCCTTGTCGCGCTCCGGCACATAGCCGCGGTCGAGCAGCACCCGGCGGCCGTCGGGCAGCTCCAGCGGGGCGATGATGCGAAAGCCCGGCCCCTGCGGACCGGAGGTCAGGACATGGAGCTCGCCCGGCCCGATGACACCCTGCAGCCGCAGCTGCCGGTATTCGTCGCGCGCCTCTTCCGGCGCCTCGGGCAGGGCGGGCAGGGTGGTGTCCATCCGCGCCGCGATCTCGTTCAGGATGCCGCGCTTCCATTCCAGCCGCTGCAGCTGCCAGACGCCGAGCCCGATCAGCAGCGCAAACCCGCCGATCCCGATCAGCGCGAGGAAGATGAGACGGCGCATCGCCCCCCTCTCACGAAACGGGGCGCGGACCGGACCGGACCGCGCCCCGGAAACGGTCGTGTCGCGGGTTCAGGAGCCCCAGATGTAGATCACGGTGAACAGGAACAGCCACACCACATCGACGAAATGCCAGTACCAGGCCGCCGCCTCGAAGCCGACATGCTGGGTCGGCGTGAAATCGCCCCTGAGCGCGCGCAGCAGGCAGACCAGCAGGAAGATGGTGCCGATGATCACGTGGGCGCCGTGAAAGCCGGTGGCCATGAAGAAGCTCGCGCCATAGATGTTGCCGGAAAAGCCGAATGCGGCATGGGCGTATTCATAGGCCTGGGTGACGGTGAACAGCGCGCCGAGGATGATGGCGATGATCAGCCCGTTGACCAGCGCCTTGCGGTCGTTGTTGTGCACCAGCGCGTGATGGGCCCAGGTCGCCGCACAGCCCGAGAGAAGCAAGATCAGCGTGTTGACCAGCGGCAGATGCCAGGGGTCGAAGGTTTCCACCCCGGTCGGCGGCCAGACACCGCCCACCGCCGGCATCGGATAGAGCGCGTGCTTGAAGAAGGTCCAGAACCAGGCTGAGAAGAACATCACCTCGGAGGCGATGAACAGGATCATGCCGTAGCGCAGGCCGAGCTGGACCACCGGTGTATGGTCGCCGGAACGCGCCTCGATGATCACATCGCGCCACCAGTTGTACATGACATACAGCACGCCCGCCGCGCCGATCAGCAGCACCCAGGGGCCGTTGTCATGGAAGAACAGCACCGCCCCGAACAGCATGACAAAGGCGCTGACCGCCCCCATGAACGGCCAGATGCTGGGGTTCAGGATGTGGTAGTCGTGATTGCGCTCATGTGCCATTTCGATCTTCTCTCCCGCACTGGGCGTGTTCTTGTCAGTTCAGCTTGCCGGTTCCTGCCGCATCATCGGGCAGCTCGTCGCGATGAAAGGCGTAGGACAGGGTGATATCCCGGGTGTATTTCGCCTCCCGGTCATTGACGATGTCGGGGTCGACGAAAAAGCTCACCGGCATGCGCCTCGTCTCGCCCGGCGCAAGCACCTGTTCGGTGAAGCAGAAGCACTGCACCTTGATGAAGTAGCTGCCGGCCGAATAGGGCACCACATTGTAGCTCGCCGTGGTGGCGATCGGCTGGTCGGTAGGGTTGTGCGCGACGTAGAATGCCATGGCGGTCTGGCCGATGCGCAGCGTCATGTGCCGTGCCTCCGGCCTGATGGTCAGCGGCACCTCGTCGTCGATCGAGGCATCGAAGCTCACCCGTATCTCGCGATCGAGCACCTTGTCCGACGCCTTTTCGGCGACCTGGGTGGTGCCGCCATAGCCGGTGACACGGCAGAACCAGTTGTAGAACGGCACCGCCACAAAGCTCATCGCCCCCATGAACAGGACGAGCCCGGCAAGGGCAAGGACGAGCCTCGCATTGCGGCGCTCCCGGCTCATTGGCCCACCACCAGCGTCTCGGGCGTATGGTCGAAGCCGCGGATCTGCCCGCCATTGGACAGCTTGACGATGGTCACGGCAAAAACCAGCAGGACGAATCCGCCCAGCACCAGCGCCAGCGAGGCATTGCGCCCCCTGCGGCGGCGATGAAGGTCATGTTCGGGGCTCAGCATCTCGCGCCTCCTCTAGAGCAGCTGCGGCCAGTCCGCCAGCCTCAGGCCGGCAGCCCCCAGCCCGGCCTCTGCCAGCAGGGCAAGGAAATGCGCGAAGAGATAGACGATGGAAAGGCCGAAAAACGATTTCTCGACCGCGAAGCCGTCGGCCCGGGCCGCGGCCTCGTCCCGCCGCGCCAGCCGCCACGCACCCAGCACGAAGCGCAGGTTCAGCACCAGCGCCGCGGCCAGATAGAGCGGCCCGCCGATGGCGGTAAAGGCGGGCAGGATGGCGATCGGCGCCAGAACCAGCGCGTAGCCGAGGATCAGCACCCGCGTGCGCGCGGCACCGGCCACGGCGGGCATCATCGGCACCCCGGCGCGCCGATAGTCGGTGTCGGCAAACAGCGCCAGCGCCCAGAAATGCGGCGGTGTCCACATGAAGATGATGGCGAACAGCAGCACCGGCTCGATGCTCAGCCCGCCGGTGGCCACCGCCCAGCCGATCAGCGGCGGAAACGCACCCGCCGCCCCGCCGATGACGATGTTCTGCGGCGTCAGCCGCTTCAGCCAGACGGTATAGATCACCGCATAGTAGAAGATGGTGAAGGCAAGGATGCCGGCCGCCAGCGGATTGGCGAACAGGAACAGCGACATCACCGAGATCAGCGCCAGGCCGACCCCCAGCCCCAGCGCCTCGTCCGGGGCCACCCGGCCCGCGGGCACCGGCCGCGAGGCGGTGCGCCGCATCAGCGCGTCGATATCGGCATCCCACCACATGTTGAGCGCGCCCGAGGCGCCGGCGCCGGCGGCGATGCACAGGATCGAGGCAAAGGCGATCACCGGATGCACGCCCACCGGCGCGATCAGCATGCCGACCGCCGCGGTGAAGACCACCAGCGACATCACCCGTGGCTTGAGAAGCGCGAAGTAGTCGCGCATCTGCGCCTCGCCACGCGGCGCTTCGGCGTAGATGTCCCAGGCGGGCTCGGTCATGCGGACAGGCTCAGTTCGCGGCCAGACGGACCGGTTCCGCCACCGACGGCCCGGGTTCGGCCGGAATCTCGGCCTCGGCGGCGAA
>RFIR01000112.1 GCA_003695135.1 Alphaproteobacteria bacterium
AGCGCACCGAAGGCGCGAAGGTGAACCGAGCCGTCGCCGCGAAGCTCCATCGTGCCGCCGTTGCCCTCGGCCAGCGCCTCGCCCATGGTGCAGCGGGTGTTGTCGGCGGCATGATCGAGAAGCCGGTTGCCGTCGAACATCGCCCGGCGCCCGCCGGGATAGCGGAAGAGGATGTAGCCCGCATCCTCGCCCGCGATGACCGGGTTCATCTTGCGCAGGTCGGCAAAGACCGCCTCGGGCGGCCCCATCAGGTAGCGGAAGGTGTCGATCCAGTGCACCGCGGTCTCGTGCACCAGAAAGCGCGGCATCTGCCGGAAATAGGGCTGGCGGTCAAGGTAGGCGTCCGGTCCCTGCCCGTCGCCGGGGCGCAGGCGGAAGGTCAGTTGCAGCACCTCGCCGATGGCGCCCGCCTCGATCTCGGCCCTGATCGCCCGGTACCAGGGCTGGAAGCGGAAGTTTTCATGCACGATGAGGGGAATGCCGGCCGCCTCGGCCAGCCGCGCGGCCTCGCGCGCCTCCTCGAGGTTCCGGCAGAAGGGTTTCTGGCAGATCACCGCCCTGGGCCCCGTCGCCAGCGCCTTGCGGATATAGCCGAGATGGGTGACCGGCGGGGTGATGATGTCGATGATGTCGGGCCGCAGCTCGGCCAGCATCGCGTCCAGATCGCCATAGGCCGCAAGCCCGGTGGCGCGCGCCCTGGCGATGTCGCGGTCGACGGAAGCGACCGGCCGTGCCCCTGCGATCCGCGCCCAGGCGTCGTAGTGGAAGCGGCTGAAATAGCCGGCGCCCACACAGGCGACCGTCAGGGGTTCGGTCATCGCATCACCGCGCGTGCCGAAGCGGTCCACTCCCAGTGGAACGGTTTGAGCCCGGCCAGCGGCGCAGGAACGCGGACGATTTCCTCCCCCAGCAGGCAGCCCAGATAGAGCGTCCCGAGATCGGGCCCGCCAAAGGCGGCGCTGGAGATGTTCTGCAGCCGCCGCCCGAAGCTGCGGTCGAGATGCGGCCGGCCCATCTCGCCGGCCCGATAGGCCGCTTCGACCCGCGCCAGGGCCTGCGCGTTGGCGTCCTCCAGGATCACCTGCTGCGAACCGTCCGGCGCAACCCGGATCAGCCGGTTGGAAACGATCGAGGTGATCCAGATGCCGCCCTCGGCATCGAAGGTCAGCCCGTCGGGAAAGGTGCCGGGGCCGAACTCGGCAATGGTGGTCCGGTTCGTCAGCGTTCCGTCATCGGCCACGTCGAACCGCGTCAGGCGCCGGGCGAAGGTCTCGTTGAGGTAAAGCCGGCCGGTCACGGGATGGACCAGGCATTCGTTGGTGTAGCCGAGCCCGTCGGCCACGATCCGGGCGCCGCGCCCGTCCACCAGCACCACGAAACCGTCGTCGCAATCGGGGCGGTAGCCCAGGCTGCGCGGCTGCCTGCGGGTGCTGACCGTGACCCACAGCCTGCCCGCCCCATCCAGATGCACATAGTTGGTCGGGGGCAGGGCGGCGCCCTCCACCTCCAGCAGCTCGGGCGTCAGCGTGCCGTCAGGGCCCAGGCGGTAAACGCCGCCGTCCTCGTCACCCAGATGCGCCAGCAGCCAGCCGCCTTCCGGCAGGATCGCGATGCCGTTGGGCCTGGGCTTGAAATCGCCGCCTGCCAGAACCGTCTGCTGCCGGCCGTCCGGCGCGATCAGCGTCACGCCGCCCCGCCAGTCCGCCACATGCAGCACCCCGTCCGCGGTCGCAAGCACGCATTCCGGGCGCGCCAGCCCCTTTCCGACGAACTGCAGGTCTTCAAGCGCGATCATGGCGGTGCCCGAATTCAACACGACACTGCGAACATGCGTCCGGCCAGCCGGAATGCCAAGCCGAATGCAGCACTCGGGTCGCCGGCGTTCCGATCGAAACCTTGGATTCAACCGATCTTTCCCGCGCCGCCCGGCCAGTTACCGCCCAGCGTGCGAACGCGGTCAAGATGGGCTCGCGCAACGCCCATCTGGTCCGAGGCCAACCGGGCGCCGGGTCGGAAAGCTGAACAACCCCGTCGGCATCTTCCCCCGACATGAAGTCGCGCCACGCCCGCAGCGCTTCGGGTTGTGCCGCGGGATCCGGAGGCCCGTCGCCGCCATGCACGGCACCGCATGTTGCTCGCCGCCGATGACATATGGGTCGAGCTCGGCGGTGATCGGCTTCGGCCAGCCCGCCGCGACCCGCCGCTGTACCTTGATGACCGGCGTGTGCACGACATCGATGTCGCCGGTTTTTCCGGTGAAGGACAGGGTGATGCGGTTCCCGAACACGTCATGACGCCCGAGCGCACGGCAGGGTCTGGCGGTCAGGGTTCTGCCGGGGTCTCGGAAAGAACTGTCACGGACAGCCGACAAGTCAGCGTGACGCGGATTGCCTGCCGGCGCTTTCATGAAGCCCGGCACGGTAGCCCGCCGCCAGCACCGCGCAGATGGCCGGCGGGGTCAGGACGGCAACGGCGCAGCCCGGCAGCGGTCGCGCCGGGCCGTAACCCTCATGCGACCAGGGCAGCGCATGCCCGCGCAGCACAAGCAGGGGCGCCTCGTCGCAAAGGATCATCGCGCCATCGGGCAGGCTGCGCGCATCGGCCTGCCACCGCGGCCCGCGGCGTTCGGCATGCAGCACAAGGTCCATCGCCTCGGCGCGCGGCGGTGACTCCAGCCCGAAGGCGCGCGCCCAGGCGGCGGCAAAGGCGTTCGCCTCGGCGCGGCGGCATTCGAAACAGGGCCGGTGACCGGCGGCCAGCGCCGTGGCCTCGTCGAGAAAAAAGAGCTCGGTGTAGCCCGCCCCCATCACCTGCCGCTGCCGCCCGCGGAACGACAGAAGGCAGGCGATCCAGCGCCGCGAGGCCCATTGGCGGCGGATGGCGAAGCCCTCATGCAGCCGGCCGCCGCGATTGCCCATCAGCGTGCCCCGCGCGCCTGCCGCCTCGATGACGCCATCGGGGCGGACGCGGTTGGGCAGCGGGGTCGGACGGCTGGACATGGCTCGCTCGCAGGTATTGAGTGAAGGAAAGCTAGCATATGGAGGCCATCCATGTCGCATCACACCGCACCGTTTCGCGCCGATCACGTCGGCAGCCTGCTGCGTCCCGCATCGGTCAAGGAGGCGCGGCGCAAGCATTTCGAGGAAGGCAGCCTGTCGGCCGAGGAGCTGGCCGCAATCGAGGACGCCGCCATTCGCGATGCGGTGGCCATGCAGCGCGACACCGGGCTGCCGGTGGCCACCGATGGCGAGTTCCGCCGCAGCTGGTGGCATTACGACTTCATGGGCGCGCTCAACGGCATGGAGCTGGAGGAGCGCGCCGAGGGCGTGCAGTTCGCCGGCGTCCAGCTGCGCCCGGTCTATCCGGTGATCCGCGACCGCATCAGCTTTCCGGCCGACCACCCGATGCTGGATCATTTCCGCTTCCTCGCACCGCTGGCCGAGGAGGCCGGGCTGCAGCCCAAGATCTCGATCCCCGGCCCGTCCTGCTGCCATTTCCGCGTGGCGCCCGAGGACATCGCCCCGCCCGAATACGCCGACCCGCAGGCGCTGTTCGACGATCTCGCCGCAACCTATCGCGACGCGGTGGCCGCCTTCTATCAGGCCGGCTGCCGCTATCTGCAGATGGACGACATCTTCTTCGCCTATCTGTGCGACCCGAAGCATCGCGCGGCCAAGGCGGCACTGGGGCAGGATCCCGACTGGCTGATCGACCGCTATGCCTGGATGATGCATGAGGCGATCAGGGACCGGCCGGGCGACATGAAGATCGCCATGCATCTGTGCCGCGGCAATTTCCGCTCCACCCACGCCGCCGAGGGCGCCTATGATCTGGTGGCCGATACGATCTTCAACCGCACCGGGGTCGACATCTACTTCCTGGAATACGACAGCGAGCGCGCCGGCGGGCTGGAGCCGCTGCGCTTCCTGCCCCATGGCACCAAGCGGGTGATGCCCGGCTTCATCACCACCAAGCGCGGCGATCTGGAAAGCATCGACGAGCTGCGCCGCCGCTTCGACGAGGTGTCGAAATACGCCGATCTCGACCAGTTCGGCATCGCGCCGCAATGCGGCTTCGCCTCGACCGAGGAGGGCAACGAGATCAGCTATGACGACCAGCGCCGCAAGCTCGACCTCGTGGTCGAGACCGCCGAGCGCATCTGGGGCGGGGTGGCGAGCTGAGCGGCCTGCCCGAACACGCCGCCTCGCCCAATCACGGGCCGCGCCGCGGCGGGGCGCGGCCGTCGCTGATCGTGCTGCACCATACCGGCATGGAGACCGCGGCGGCGGCGCTGGAGCGGCTGTGCGATCCGGCATCGGAGGTCTCGGCCCACTACCTGATCGGCGAGGACGGTACGGTCTGCCGGCTGGTGGCCGAGGAGCGGCGCGCCTGGCATGCCGGGGCCGGGGCATGGGGGGTGCTGAGCGACATCAACTCGCATTCCATCGGCATCGAGCTGGCCAATCCCGGCGACCGGCCGTTTCCCGAGGCGCAGACGGCGGCGCTGGAGGCGCTGCTGCGCGAGCTGATGGCGCGCCACGACATCCCGCCCAAGGGCGTCATCGCCCATGCCGATCTGGCGCCGGGGCGGAAATCCGATCCCGGCCCGCGATTCGACTGGCGCAGGCTGGCGCTGGCGGGCTGCGCGGTCTGGGCCGAGGCGGCGGGCGGGCCGGAACGCCCGGTCGACCGCGCGCGCTTTGCCCGCGCGGCGGCGCAGTTCGGCTATCCGGTGCGCATGGTCGGCATCTCGCCGGTGCTGGCGGCGTTCCGCCTGCGCTTCCGCCCCTGGGCGTCGGGGCCGCTCGACCATCTCGATATCGGCGTGGCCGAGGCGCTGGCCCCGCGCTGGCCGGGGCCGGGGCGCGGCTG
Organism: Alphaproteobacteria bacterium; assembly: GCA_003695135.1. Lineage (GTDB taxonomy): Bacteria > Pseudomonadota > Alphaproteobacteria > Rhodobacterales > Rhodobacteraceae > J013. The sequence goes on from RFIR01000112.1 coordinate 4,873, forward strand.
ATCCGGAAGAACTCCCTTAACCGTTGCCCGGCACAATGGCGCGTCAAACCGGGTGAGATCGGGCGTGGACATGAAATGGTTGCTGGCACCGGTCGGTGACGAGCTTGCCGGCGAGATCAGGCGCACGAGCGCGCGCCTGCTGACCTGGCGCGACGGACGCTGGCTCGGGATTGCCGGCTCGATTGCCGCGATGGGCGTTTTCGGCAGCCCCGCGGCATTCCTCCTCTTCAGCCTGTTCATCTCGCTGGCGGCGCTTTTCGATCTCGCAAACCTCCGCGCCGCGACCCGCGCGGGTCCGGCAATCCCGCGCGCCCTCGCGCTGCGCATCGGCGCCGGCAATGCGCTGCTGTTTGCCGCGATGGCCAGCCTGCCGCTATGGCTGCTCGGCCCCGGCTTCTCGCAGACCCTGCTCGTCGCTGGATGCCTGTGGACCTCCACCGCCCTTGCCTTCGTCGGTCTGAATTATGGCGGCAGCCGCGTTCACAGCTATCCGGGCTTCGCGGTCGCCGCGGCCCTGCTGATCGCCTATCTGGAACTCGCGGGCCAGACCCCGCTCGCGCCAGCCGGCCCGTGGCACGGCATGGCGCTGACCGTGCTGGTTGCGATGTGCATCGGCGTTCTGACCGCGCAGTTTCTCTACCAGCAGCGCGCCACCGCCCATCTGATCCGTGCGCGCGAGGCGGAGGCGGAACAGCGCCGGCAGTTCGAAAGCCGCGCGCGCTATGACGCGCTGACCGGCCTTCTCAACCGGGCCGAGTTCGAGCGGTTGCTGGGCGAGGCGATTGCCGAATGCGGCCGGCGCGATCCGCGATTCACGCTCCTGATGCTCGATCTCGACGGGTTCAAGGCGATCAATGACGTCTACGGACATGCCGCGGGCGATGCGGTGCTGGTCGCGGTCGGCAAGCGTCTGCGCGCCAATCTGCGTGCGACCGATCTGGTGGCACGGCTGGGCGGGGACGAATTCGCCGTCCTCCTCACGAGCCTGACCGATCGCGCGGAGGCGACGGCGACCGCCGAACGTCTGTGCGCGACGATACGGGCCCGCATTCCATGGGAGAAGGAGACGCTGGCGGTGGGGGTCAGCATCGGCATCGCCATGCAGGGCGAGGTCGGCGCCGGTCCCGCGGAGCTGATCGCGGCGGCCGATCGGGCGATGTATCTCGCCAAGGCCGAGCGCGGCTGCGGCTGGCGCATCTGGGAATCGGGCATGAACGCGGCGGGGCCGACGGCCGAGCAGGGCGCCGCGCTCGAGGCCGCGATCCGCCACGGGCAGATCGTGCCGTTCTATCAGCCGAAGATCGAGCTTGCGAGCGGGCGGATTGCGGGCTTCGAGGCACTGGCGCGCTGGGAGCAGCCCGGCGGCCGGATCGCGATGCCGTCGGAATTCCTGCCCGTGGCCGAGGAATTCGGACTGACCCGCGATCTGACCTTCGCGATGGTCGGCTGCGTTCTGCGCGACATCCGCGACTGGCGCGCCGCCGGGCTCGACCCCGGCGTGATCTCGGTGAATGTCGACGAGACCCTGCTGTGCACGACGAGCGGGCTCGACGAACTGGAATGGCGACTGGCCGAGGTGCCTGAGGCGGCCGGTCATTTCGGCATCGAGGTGACCGAGGGCGTGACGGTCGGCCGGTCGGCGGTCAAGGTCCGCGAGAATCTCGAACGCCTGTCGGAAAGCGGCGTTCGCGTGGCCATGGACGATTTCGGCACCGGCTTCGCTTCGTTCCAGCATCTGCGATCCTTCGCGTTCCACGAGTTCAAGGTCGACGGGAGTTTCGTGGCCGGACTCGGCTCCGACCCGCGCGCCGATGCGATCGTCGATGCCTTCCTGGCCATGGCCACCGGCCTGGGCGCCGACGTTGTGGCCGAGAGCGTCGAGACGGCCGAGCAGGCCCGCATCCTCGCCCAGCGCGGCTGCCGCTACGGGCAAGGCTTCCTGTTCGGCGCCCCGGCCGCGGCCGAAGCTGTGCGCGAACGCCTCGCCCGGTCCGGCGCCGCCATTGACGCCGGCAACTCCGCTGCCTAGCTTGATCGTGGCGGAGGGCCGGGCGATCGCGCTGCGCAGGCGGTGAGGAACGTCCGGACTTCACGGAGCGACGGCGCCGGGTAACGCCCGGCCGGGGTAACCCGAGGGAAAGCGCCACAGAGAACAGACCGCCGGGATGCGTCCCGGCAAGGGTGAAACGGTGGGGCAAGAGCCCACCGCTGCGCTGGCAACAGGGCAGGCACGGCAAGCCCCGCCGGAAGCAAGGCCAAATAGGGATCGCGCGCCCGCAGGGGCAGGGGAGCTTCGCCCCGCGATCCGGGTAGGCCGCTCGAGCCGGCCGGCAACGGTCGGCCCAGATGAATGATCGCCCGAAGGGTGCGCGAGCGCCCGGGACAGAATCCGGCGTACAGGCCCTCCGCCCTTCTCCCCCGGCGCGCCACGCGGCAGCGATGCCGGCAGCAATCCGGCCCGGAAGCCAACCGCAGGATGTCCGCAATGGTCGGGCATGGGCGATCATGGGCCGGGATTCGTCAGCCAGCCGCTTGCCCTTCTGATTCGTGTCTGCGACAATGATCTGGACATTACTACATGTTGTATGTGGTTAACGAATATCCCCAACTCGACGGTTAATTATTGTGAACGAGACCTGCATTCAGGGCCAGGTCACGCAAAAAAATGCGTTTTCGGGTAATTTTGTGGGTCTAAGGGACATAAAGTGGGTTGATCGCCCACGAAACTTGCTGTATCAAGAGACTGCACGAGGACGAAGAGGAACGAACCGGAACATCCCGAGACGGAGGCCGGGTTTCATACAGGCAAATCCCTCTTTGCTTCGGGCGCATAACGCGGGCCGGAGACGCGGCAAGAACAAGACGAGCAAGCGCAACCGGAATCACCCGAGGGACAGCGAGCGGGTCGTGCGGTGGGGCGCGACCCGTTGGCCGTTTCCGTCATGTCGCCGACCGGCACCGCAAGCGGGACAGGCGGCGTGGCTGGCAGTTTCAGGGGCACATACACCCACAAGGTGGACGCGAAGGGCCGGGTCTCGGTCCCCGCCCCGTTCCGGCGCAACATCGAGGCCGGCGATCCGGCCTGGAACCCCGATTGCGGCGAACAGCCCCGGCTGATCCTCGTCCTCGGCATGCACGAGAACAACTGCCTCGACTGCTACACCCAGGCCGACATGGCGGCGCTGGAGGAACGCGCGCTGGCCTCCGACGACTATGACGTGCGCGAGAGCTTCACCGAGCATGTCGTTGCCAATTCCATCGAACTGAGGCTCGACGACAACGGCCGCATCCTGCTCTCGCCCGCGCTGCGCCGCGCGCTCGGCATCGAGGGCGAGGCGGTCTTCGTCGGCAAGCTCGACCGCTTCGAGATCTGGGCGCCGGCGGCGCGCGAGGCGCATCTGAGCGCGCGCCAGAGCGCCGGCGATGGGCTGGGGCGGCGCGACATGCTGCGCCGGCTGATGCGCCAGAAGCGGCCGGGGGCCGAGGGGTGAACGCGCAGCGCGGCACGCCGGCGGACGGCCCGCATGTGCCGGTGCTGCTCGACGCGCTGATCGCTGCCATCGCTCCGGTCGGCGGGGTCTGGGTCGACGGCACCTTCGGCGCCGGCGGCTATGCCCGCGCACTGGTCGCGGCCGGTGCCGAGCGCGTCATCGGCATCGACCGCGATCCGCTCGCGCTCGATCTGGCCCGGGGCTGGCTGGCGGACTGGCAGGGCCGCATCGAGCTGCATCCGGGCCGGTTCGGCGAGCTCGACCGCATCGCCGCCGCGGCCGGTTGCGAGAGGGTCGACGGTGTGGTGCTGGATATCGGCGTCTCCTCGATGCAGCTCGACCGGCCCGAGCGCGGCTTTTCCTTCCTGCGCGAGGGGCCGCTCGACATGCGCATGTCCGGCGAGGGGCCGAGTGCGGCCGATGTGATCGCGCAGGCCTCTGCGGCCGAGCTCGCCGACATCCTCCACCATTACGGTGAGGAGCGCGCCGCGCGCCGTATCGCCCGCGCCATCGTCGCCGCGCGGGCCGAGGCGCCGATCGCCACCACCCGCGCGCTGGCCGAAATCGTCGAACGCTGCCTGCCGCGGCCCCGCCCCGGCCAGCCGCATCCGGCCACCCGCGTCTTTCAGGCGCTGCGCATTGCGGTCAATGACGAGCTGGGCGAGCTGGTGCGCGGCCTGATGGCGGCCGAGCGCGCGCTGGCGCCCGGCGGGCTGCTGGCGGTGGTCAGCTTCCATTCGCTGGAGGACCGGATCGTCAAGCGCTTCATCGCGCTGCGCGCCGGCGAGGGCGGCAGCGGCTCGCGCCACCGCCCGCCCGCCGGCGAACCGGCGCCGGGTTTCGAGAAGCTGACCCGCAAGGCGCTGACGCCGGGGGCGGAGGAAATCGCGCGCAATCCGCGCGCACGCTCGGCCCGTCTGCGCATCGCCCGGCGGCTGGACAGCCCGGCCGTGGCCGTCGACCCGGCGGCGCTGGGCCTGCCGGAGCTGCCACGACACGAGCGCGGAGCGCGGTGATGCGCCTGCTGCTCTATATCCTGTCGGCGCTGATCGCGGTCGGGTTCGGCTTCTGGGCCTATCAGGTCAATTACGACACCCAGGCCGCGCTGCGCCGGGTCGACGCGCTGAACCGCCAGATCGCGGCCGAGCGCGAATCCCTCACCGTGTTGCGGGCCGAATGGGCGTGGCTGAACCGGCCCGAGCGGCTGGCCGAGCTGGTGAACATCTATCGCGACGATCTCGGGCTCGGCCCGATCCGGCCCGGCCATTTCGCCGATATCGCTGCGATTGCCGAGCCATCCCGGCCGCTGCCCGCGGGATGGGACGGGATCGGCGTCGCCGATATCGAGGTGACGCTGGTGCCGTCCGGCTTTGCCGGGCCGCGGCCGCATCCCCGGCCGCGTCGGGTGCCGCGATGACCCGCCGCCCGCTGCGCCCGCTGGCCGGGGTGATCCGCGCGCGCCGGCGCGGGGAAAATCCCGATCTGATCGAGGCCCATCGCCGGGCGGAACGGCTGCAGGAGACCCGGCTGCAGGAGCGCCGGCGCGCCGAATGGCGGCTGACGCTGATGGGCTTCATGCTGCTGGCCGCGTTTTCGGCCGCCACCATCCGCATGGCGCGGCTGGCGCTGTCCGAGCCGGGCGAGCCGCAGGTCACCGCGCGCGCCGCACCGCTCAGCGCCGCGCGCGCCGACATCACCGACCGCCAGGGGCGGATCCTGGCCACCAACCTGCCGACCGAGGCGGTCTATACCCAGCCCAACATGATGGTCGATGCGAAAGCCGCCGCCGAGGGGCTGGCCCGCATCTTTCCCGATCTCGACCGGGCCGATCTGGAACGGCGGCTGGCGCGCGGGCGGTTCTTCTGGGTGCGCCAGGCGATCTCGCCCGAGCAGAAGCAGCAGGTGCACGATCTGGGCGAGCCCGGCCTGCAATTCGCCCCGCGCGAGATGCGGGTCTATCCCGGCGGCGCCGCGGTGGCGCATCTGATCGGTGCGGTGGGGCTGCGCAACCCCGAGGTCGATGCCGCCGAGCTGCGCGGCACCGCCGGGGTGGAGCTTTGGTTCGACGACTGGCTGCGCGACCCGGCGCGCTTTGCCGATCCCGACCGCCCGCCCGAGGCGCTGGCGCTGTCGATCGACCTGCCGGTGCAGGTGGCGCTGCGCGAGACGCTTCTGGAAGGCATTGCGACCTACAGCGCCCGCGGCGGCGCCGGCGTGCTGATGGATGCGCGCACCGGCCAGGTGGTGGCGATGGTCTCGCTGCCCGATTTCGACCCCAACCTGCGGCCGAAGAACCCGCGCGACCGCTTGCTCTTCAACCGCGCCGCGCAGGGGCTCTACGAGCTCGGTTCGGTGTTCAAGCCCTTCACCGCCGCGCTGGCGATGGAGCGCGGCATCGCCGGGCCGGACACGCTGATCGACACCACCAGCCCCTTCGTGTGGAACCGCTCGCGCATCCATGATTCCCACCGCATGCCGCGCGAGATGCCGCTGTGGCAGGTGATCGCGAAAAGCTCCAATACCGGCTCGGCACGGCTGGCGCTGCTGGCCGGTGCGCGTGCCCAGCGCGACCTGCTGACCCGGCTGGGCCTGTTCGACCCGCTGCCGCTGGAGCTGCCGGAGGCCGCGCAGGCCCGCCCCATACCGCCCGAGCGCTGGAGCGAGCCTTACGTGATGCGGGTGGCCTTCGGCCATTCCATCGCCGTGACCCCGGTGCAT
>RFIR01000113.1 GCA_003695135.1 Alphaproteobacteria bacterium
GCAGGGGTCTCTGGAAAATAACTTCGCAATCAATATTTATCAATCAACAGTGGAAACAGGAAGAGCGCATGTGGCGCCACAATTTCGTGGCGCCCGAGCGCAGCGCCCGGGTCTGGCTGGTTGAGTTTTGCAGAGGCCTCTAAAAAATAATTCCCAAATTAATATTTACCAATCAAGGGTGAAAATCAGCGCAAACGTTACAGGCGCCGCATTTCGCGGCGCTCATGCGCGAGGATTGGGTCCGGTCGGTGGCGTTCGGCAGGGGCCGTTGATCGCTGTGCCCCGGACATTCTTCCGGCATCGGGAGCCGTGCATCGTTGTAGGCTGCGCATTCATGGCGCACCGTTGCGCGCGCTCAGGCGCCGTGACGTCAGGGCGGGCTATGAATGCACGCACCGGGGCTGCCGAAGCAACGCGTGTTCAATCCGACCCGCCGCCATTCCCGATGCTCGGTCGCGCGCGGGTTGGCTTTGATGCGCGAGGCTGTCGGGGCCGGGCACCGGCCCCGCCTTAGCTCGCCGCGCTGATCAGCCCCATCTGTTCGAGCTTGAGGATCACCTGCTGGGCGCAGTAATCGACATCGGTGCCCTCGGTATCGACGCGCAGCTCGGGGCTCTCCGGCGCCTCATAGGGGTCGGAGATGCCGGTGAATTCCTTGATCTTGCCCTCGCGGGCGAGCTTGTAGAGCCCCTTGCGGTCGCGCCGCTCGCATTCTTCCAGCGAGGTGGCGACATGCACCTCGACGAAGGCGCCATAGGCCTCGATCATCTCGCGCACCGCGCGGCGGGTGGCGGCGTAGGGCGCGATGGGGGCGCAGATGGCGATGCCGCCATTCTTGGAGATCTCGGAGGCGACATAGCCGATGCGGCGGATGTTGATGTCGCGATGTTCCTTGGAAAAGCCCAGCTCCGAGCTGAGATGCTTGCGCACCACATCGCCGTCGAGCAGGGTGACCGGGCGGCCGCCCATCTCCATCAGCTTGACCATGACCGCATTGGCGATGGTCGACTTGCCGGAGCCCGACAGGCCGGTGAAGAAGATGGTGAAACCCTGCTTGGCCCGCGGCGGGCGGGTCTTGCGCAGCTCCTCCACCACCTCGGGGAAGGAGAACCAGTCGGGGATGTCGAGCCCCTCGGCCAGGCGGCGGCGCAGCTCGGTGCCGGAGATGTTCAGCACCGTCCAGCCCGGCTGGACCTCGTCGGCGGGATAGTACTGCGCCTTTTCCTGCACATAGACCATGTGCTTGAACGGCACCATCTCGATGCCGATTTCGTCCTGATACTCGCGGAACAGCTCCTGCGCGTCATAGGGGCCGTAGAAATCCTCGCCCTTCGAATTCTTGCCCGGGCCGGCATGGTCGCGGCCGACGATGAAATGGGTGCAGCCATGGTTGCGGCGGATGATGCCGTGCCACAGCGCCTCGCGGGGGCCGGCCATGCGCATGGCGAGGTTGAGCAGGCTCAGATGCGTGGTCTGGTGCGGGTACTGGTCCAGCACCGCCTCGTAGCAGCGCACCCGGGTGAAGTGGTCGATGTCGCCAGGCTTGGTCATGCCGACGACGGGGTGGATCATCAGGTTGGCCTGCGCCTCGCGCGCGGCGCGGAAGGTCAGCTCCTGATGGGCGCGGTGCAGCGGGTTGCGGGTCTGGAAGGCGACGATGCGCCGCCAGCCCATCTTGCGGAAGAAGGCGCGCAGCTCGTTGGGCGTGTCGCGCCGGGCGCGGAAATCGTAATGCACCGGCTGCTGGATGCCGGTGATCGGCCCGCCGAGATAGACCGGCCCCGCGGTGTGGTGCAGATAATAGACCGCCGGATGGGCGATGTCGTCCGCGCCGAACACCTTTTCGGCCTCGCGCCGCTTGTCGGGGGTCCACTTGTCGGTCACCGACATGATGGCGAGGATCACCCCTTCGGCGTCGCGCAGGGCGATATCCTGGCCCGGTTCGACGCCGGCGGCGAATTCCTCCGAGACGTCGAGCGTGATCGGGATCGGCCACAGCGTACCATTGGCCAGCCGCATCTTCTCGACCACGCTGTCATAGTCCTCCTCGCTCAGAAATCCCTTGAGCGGGTTGAACCCGCCATTCATCAACAGCTCCAGATCGCAGATCTGGCGCTGGCTCAGATCCCAGGACGGCAGGTCGCCCGCCTCCAGCTTCAGCTTGGCGGCGCTGTCATAGGAGACGTAAAGCTCCGGGATGGGCTGGACATTCTGGATGATCATTCGCACTACTCGCTTGGCTCGTTCCGCAGGACTCTCGGGTCCTGCCGGGGTCTCCGCATTCGGCGGTTCGGGAGATTCGGGGGCGTTTTGACGCCATCGCGGTCAAAAGACAATCTTTGCCGGTCCGAAAGCGCGGCTGCGCGACATCTGGTCCGGGCGGGCATGCTTGGGTTCCGGGCCGTTGGCTGAGCCGCTGCCGGTCTGGGTGATCACCGATGGCGTGCCGGGGCACGAGGCGCGCAGCCGCGGTATTCTGGCGGCGCTGGCGCGTCTGCGGCCCGTCGCGGCGGAATGGGTGCCGGGGCGGCTGCGCAACCGGCTCTCCCGCGCCGTGATGGCCGCGGCCATGGCTGGAGGGCGGCGGCCGCCCGGCTGGCTGCTGCGGGCCTGCCATCGCATGGTGCCGCCCGCCACGGCGCCGGGTCTGGTGCTGGGGGCGGGCGGGCGCACGCAGTTTCTCGCTCTCGCACTGGCCGAGGCCCATGGCGTGCCGGCGCTGTTCGCCGGGCTGCCGGCCTGGATCGACGCGCGCCGCTTCACGGCGGTGATCGTGCCCTATCCGTTGCCGGGGCTGGCCAATGTGATCGTGCTGGAGGTGCCGGTCTCGGCCATGTCGCCCGCAACGGCGGCCGAGGCCGGGGCGACCCTGCGCGCGGGGCTTGCGCCCCCCGTCTGGACGCTGCTCGCCGGCGGCGATGGCGGCGGCTATCGCTACACCGCCGATGAATGGCGGGCGCTTGGCGAAGGGCTCGCGGCGCAGGCGCGGGTGGCGGGCGCCACGCTCACCCTCTCCACCTCGCGCCGCACCGGGGCACAGGGCGAGGCGGCGCTGCGGGCCGGGTTGGGAGATTTCCCGCTGGCGCAGGCCGTCTGGTGGGATTCGGGCGATCGCGACCCGGTGCTGCCGCTGATCGGGGCGGCCGATCTGGTGTTCGTCACCGCCGACAGCGCCTCGATGGCAGGCGAGGCGGTGGCCGCGGGCAGGCCGGTGGTGCTGCTGTCGCCGCGCCATGCCAGGCCCGCGCCGCGTCACGCCGCGCTGTTCGAGCGGCTGGCCCAGCGCCGCCGTGTTGCCGCGCTGCCGATCACCGGGCTGGCGGAGGCGGAACTGCCGCGGCCGGAGAGCTTCAGCCCGCTGCCGGAGCCGCCGGTGGCAACCATGGCCCGGGCGCTGGGGCCGATGCTGGGCTGGTAGAAACCGCCCTTGCCACTTCTTCTTGGCCCAAATACTCCCGCCGGAGGCACCCGCAGCTGCAGCCTGCAGCTGCGCCGGGCGGATGTCACCGTCCGATCAGCCTGCCCAGATAATGCCGGACATCCTCGCCCAGCCGCCTCAATGCGAATCCCACCGGATCGGGCCGGGCGAAGGTCCTGAACCCCGCGCGAGAACGCCGCGGGCAGCGGATCGGGGTGAGGGGGCCGAAATGCCGCTCAAGCCGCGCCTGCCACCAGCCATGCGGGTGCAGGCTGACATGGGCGTTGCGCCCGTCGGGCAGTTTCTGCACCGCCTCCCTGGTGTCGACCACGACGATCGACTCGCGGCAGAGCGCACGCATGTCGGCGATGACATCGTCGAGATCCTCCTCGGCGACGTGCTCCAGCACGTCGATGCAGATCAGCAGGTCCGCCGGGCCGGCCGGGCGCCGCGCGAATTCGGGAATGGCGGGGTCGTAACGGATCGCCTCGAATCCGATGTCGCGGGCGAGGATGTCGATCAGGCGCGACTGTCCGCAGCCATAGTCGATCACGCTTGCAGGCTTCAGCAGCGCGATCTCCGGCCGCAGGAAGCGCAGATATTTCACCGAGGTGTCGCCATAGGCTTCGCCGGCATGCTTGGCGCGGTAGAACTCGATCAGATCGGTCCGGCCCGGCACGTCACAGATCCATGTCGCGCAGGCGGTCCATCACCGAGACCAGCTCGGCGGCGATGCCGGGCTCGCTCAGCGCATGGCCCGCGCCCATCACCAGCGACAGCTCGGAGCCCGGCCAGGCCCGGTGCAGCGCCCAGGCCGAGCGCGGCGGGCAGATCAGGTCGTAGCGCCCCTGCACGATGAAGCCGGGGATGTCGGCGATGCGGCCCATCTCCTCCAGAATCTGCCCGTCACGCTCCAGAAAGCCGCGATTGATGAAGTAATGCACCTCCAGCCGGGCGAAGGCGCGGGCATATTCGGCGCTGCCCGACCGCGTCGCACCGAGGCCGGGATCGAGCGCGGCCAGCCCGCTTTCCCACGCCACCCATGTGCGGGCGAAACGCAGCTGCTCCTCGTGGCTGGGGCCGAACAGCCGCCGGTGATAGGCGCCGATCAGGTCGTCGCGCTCCTCGCGCGGGACGGGCGCGACGAATCGCTCCCAGCGCTCGGGCCAGAAGGCGCCGGCCGGCCCGCCATAGAACCAGTCGATCTCGGCCGCGGTCATCAGGAAGATGCCGCGCAGCACCAGTGCCCGCACCGGGCCGGGATGGGTCTGGGCATAGATCAGCGCCAGCGCCGCGCCCCAGGAGCCGCCGAACACCACCCAGCGGTCGATGCCGAGCGCCTCGCGGATGCGCTCGATATCCGCCACCAGATCCCAGGTGGTGTTGTGCGCCACCGAGGCATGCGGACGCGAGCGGCCGCAGCCGCGCTGGTCGAACAGGATGACGCGGTAGTGCCGGGGATCGAAGAACCGCCGCATGCCGGGGCTGATGCCGCCGCCCGGACCGCCATGCAGCACCACCACCGGCGCGCCGTCGGGATTGCCGCATTCCTCGACATGGAGCACATGCCCGCCGCCCACCTTCAGCCTGTGCATCCGGTAGGGTTCCAGCGGCGGATAGATGCCGCGGCGCGGGTCTGCGCCATTTTGTGTCACGTGCTCGCGCATGATCTGCACTATGTCATAATGTGCGGGCGGGGAAAATCCATGGCCTGCAGTCGGGAGGAAGCCCTTGTCGCGCAGTATTGACGCAGCCGAGCTGGCGAAGTTCGAGGCGATGGCCGCCGAGTGGTGGGATCCGGAGGGCAAGTTCCGCCCGCTGCACATGCTCAACCCGTGCCGGCTCGACTACATCATCGGCCAGCTCGCGGTGCAGTTCGACCGCGACCCCGATGCGCCACGGCCCTTCGAGGGGCTGCGGCTTCTCGACATCGGCTGCGGCGGCGGGCTGCTCTGCGAGCCGATGGCGCGGCTCGGCGCGCAGGTGACCGGGGTGGACGCGGCCGAACGCAACATCGCCGTGGCGCAGATCCATGCCGAACAGATGGAGCTCGACATCGACTATCGCGCGGGCACCGCCGAGGCGCTCATGGCCGAAGGCGCCATCTTCGACGCCGTGCTCAACATGGAGGTGGTCGAGCATGTCGCCGATCCGCAGGATTATCTGACCAGCTGCGCGGGGCTGCTGCGGCCCGGCGGGCTGATGATCACCTCGACCATCAATCGCAACGCGAAAAGCTTTGCCATGGCCATCGTCGGGGCGGAATGGGTCATGCGCTGGCTGCCGCGCGGCACCCATGAGTGGCGGAAGTTCATCACCCCCGACGAGCTGGAATCGATGCTGCGCATTGCCGGGCTGACCCCGCTCGACCGCGCGGGCTTCGTGTTCAACCCGCTGTCGTGGTCCTGGCGGATCTCGCACAGCGATCTCAGCGTGAACTATGTCGTGACGGCCGAGCGGCCGGTGGGGTGAGCGGCACTGGCCGACGCCATTGACCGGCGCGCCCCATGTGCCCGACTGGTCGGACCCGCGCATTCCGCATTCCATCCGGTTCGCGCCGGTTCCCAACGCAAGGGCATGCGGCCGCCCGGGCGGGCGCATGCCCGGTTTCGCTGCGCTCACCGGGCGGGTGGGGACGATTGGGCAGGACATGCCCTGATCGCCTTGCGCGGGCACTCGACGCCATTCAGGAACGGAGCGCTTCCAGGACATCTGCCTGTGCGCCTCGGTTTCGCCGCATGTCCTCGCGAATCCTCTCTGCGCGAACATCGCACCGGCGGCAGAGAGAGCGACCTTCTGCCCGGCCGATCCCGGTCAAAACGCCTTGAAGGTCAGCGTGGTCAGCGAGCGCGAGATGCCGGGGATGTTGGCGATGTTGTCGTTGATCCACTTGCCGATATCCTGATCGCCCTCCAGATAGACCTTCATCAAGAGGTCGTATTCGCCGCTGGTGGAATAGAGCTCCGAGACGATCTCGCGGCGATAGATCTCGTCGGCCACCTCGTAGGTCTTGCCGGGATGGCAGCGCAGCTGGACGAAGATGCAGTTCATCGGGAACTCCGCATGATCATGGCCTGTCGGGCGCCACAAAAGCACGGGGCGAGGACATTTGGTAGGGCCTGCAGCGCCCCGTTCGGCCCCGTCACCCCTTCCTTTCGCCGAAATAGAAGCCGGTGACCGCGCCGACCAGCCCGACCAGCGGGGTCAGCACCTTTTCCAGCAGCGCCAGCACGTCGATATCGGGGAAGGTGCTGCAGGATTCGGCGCCGAAGATGCTGAAGCAGCTCCAGCGCAGGGCGATCAGCACGAAGGGCGTCACGATGACGATGAAGAGCAGCCACAGCAGGATCATTGCCACCTGACCACGCTTTTCCTCCCGGTCCCGGGTCGGGTCATAGGGCGCGCTTTCCAGCGCGATCGGACCCGACACCTCGCCAGGCGCATCGGGGCTGATGTCGAGATCGGCGACTTCCTCCCCGCTCGGCTCATGCGGTGGGAGTTCGCCCTCGCCCGGCTCTGGCGGTTCGGGTGGCATCAGCGAATCGCCGCCGTCTCAGCGGGCCAGGATCTGGCTGATCTTGCCATCGGCATCCTCGACCAGAACCTTGCCCTTCCTGCGCCGGACATGTTCGAGATACTCTTCCATTTCGATGGCCTGCTTGATGACGTTGGTCATGGTGGTGCCGCGCTGGTAGGCGAGCGTCTTGAGCCGCTCCAGCGTCTCGCGCGGCAGATTGGCCGAGATCTTCACCTTCTCCTGCCGGGCGTCTTGCCGCGCATCCTGCCGCGTGGGGTCATTGCCTTGCATCCTGCCGTTTCCTCCGATTGCGCGCATCCATAGAAGATATATATGGCATACATACCAGCAAGGCAATTCCCCTTGTCCGGCCAATGGCGTATGAAGCGCGGCAGCCCGAGCCGTGCCTAGGAGAATCGATGCTGAAGATACGGGTCATCCCCTGCCTCGACGTCAAGGAAGGCCGCGTGGTCAAGGGCGTCAACTTCGTCGATCTGGTCGATGCCGGCGATCCGGTCGAGGCGGCGCGCGCCTATGACGAGGCGGGCGCCGACGAGCTATGCTTTCTCGACATCGCCGCGACGCGCGAGAATCGCGCCACCATGTTCGACGTGGTCCGGCACACCGCCGAGCAGTGCTTCATGCCGCTGACGGTGGGCGGCGGCGTGCGCGGGCCCGATGACGTGCGGGCGCTGCTGCTGGCCGGGGCCGACAAGGTCAGCTTCAATTCGGCGGCGGTGGCCGATCCGGAGGTGGTGGCGCAATCGGCCAGTAAGTTCGGCAACCAGTGCATCGTGGTGGCGATCGATGCCAAGCGCGACGGCGCTGGCTGGAAGATCTTCACCCATGGCGGCAGCCGCCCGACCGGCATCGACGCGGTGGAATTCGCCCGGACGGTGGAGGCCAGGGGGGCGGGCGAGATCCTGCTGACCAGCATGGACCGGGACGGCACCAAATCGGGCTTCGATCTCGAGCTTACCCGCACCATCGCCGATGCGGTGTCGATCCCGGTGATCGCCTCGGGCGGGGTCGGGACGCTCGACCACCTCGTCGAGGGGGTGCGCGAGGGCCATGCCAGCGCCGTGCTGGCCGCCTCGATCTTCCATTTCGGCACCCACTCGATCAGCGAGGCCAAGCGGCACATGCAGGCGGCCGGCATTCCGGTGCGGCTGGCATGAGCGCGGTGCTGGAGCGGCTGGCGGCGGTGATCGCGGCGCGAAAGGGCGCCGACCCAGCCAGCTCGCACACCGCCGGGCTGCTGGCGAAGGGTGCGGGCAAATGCGCCGAGAAGTTCGGCGAGGAGGCGGTGGAGGCCATCGTCGCCGCCGCAGCCGGCGACCGGGCGGCGCTGCGCTACGAGGCCGCCGACGTGCTCTATCACCTTCTGGTCATGCTGGCGGCACGCGAGGTGACGCTGGAAGAGGTGCTGGCGGAGCTGGAGCGGCGCGAGGGCGTCTCGGGCATCGCCGAGAAGGCCGCGCGCAGGCGCTGATCCGACCGCGCTCGCGACGGGACCGGCTAACTTCTTCTTGGTCCAAATACTCAAATCCCGACGCCGGAGCCGCGCTGTGGTCGCAGCCCTGTCGATTCGCCAGCCAAACCGGGTTGCCGGCGGAGGCCCGGCCTGCGCGGGACGTCGCCGGGATCGGGATCGCCGCCGCCTGCAGGCGCAGCTTGCGGGAGGTCCTGCGTGCGCCTTGCGCCCGTCCTCAGCGCCTGGCGTCGTAGCCGAGCGTTGCGGGATCGAATTCGAAATGCGCGCCGCTGAACTGGCAGCAGGGACCGGGGTGAAGAGTCAGAGGAAGCGCCGTAGGGTGCGCATTCATGGCGCACCACGGCGCCCCGGCTGCCGGATCGCGCGCAACGGCGCGCCATGAATGCACGCCCTACGGGTATTGCAGCCAGATCCGGGCGTTGCGCTCGGGCGTTGATTGAAGTGCTCCGAACTCCATTCATCGCTATCTGGCGCGGGAAAGATAATTAGAAGAGACCCCTGCGGAACCCCAGCACGAAAGCAAGGCGTTCCCAGGTGATGATTTTCGGTCACCGGGATTGCGCGCGTGTAAATTAACCAGAAGAAACCCCTGAGAAACGCCGACGTGAATGAAGAGCCGTCCTTCGCCCTGATTTACGTTCATAAATATCGCGCACGCGTAAAGTATTTAGTAGAGACCCCTGCAATACTCAACCAGTCAGACCCGGGCGTTGCGCTCGGGCGCCGCGAAATGCGGCGCCGGCGGCGATTATCCATGATTTTCACCTATTTGGTAGATATTGATTGGGGAATTATTTTCTAAATACTTTATGCGCGCGCAGTACACATTGGCAAAAAACGCGTCTCGCTTGGGATGCCCCGTCGCGCCTGAGTTTCGCAGGACTCTCTAGAATATAATTCCTCAATCAATATTTTCAAATCAACAGTGAAAATCGGCGCGAACGCTGCTGGCGGCGCATTTTGCAGCGCCCAGGCGCGACATCTCCGGCTGGCTGCCATGGTTCCGCCGGGGTCTCAAACAAGTGAAAACCGGCACACAACTCACTGGCGCCGCGCCTTATGGCGCCCAAATGCATCGGCAAGGCAAGCCGGGAATCTTTCAATGCCATCCCAAGGCTCGATGAGTTCGGCTCACGCTCTGCCGATTTCTCCTTTGCACATGGGCCAGGTCCGACGGGTGCCCTCGAAGCGTGGAGGGCAGTGCCCGCCTGGGGTGAGACGGGACCGTGGCCCCTGCGGGGCCGCGTAAGCCCGTCGAACGCGGGCGCTGCCCGGGCTGACGCCCGGGCGGAGCAGGTTCCTGTCATCGAGCCTTGGTCTCACCCGCCTGCGCGCAGCCCCGCCCCTTATCCGACTTTAGCTAAAGAGAATCCCGACGAGCCCGGAAGCAGTCGATATCCGGCCGTCTGGCCACATCCCTGCCGACCCTTGCGGCCGGGGCATGCCCTCAGCGCCTGGCCTCGTAGCCGAGCGTTGCGGGATCGAATTCGAAATGCGCGCCGCAGAACTGGCAGTCGGCTGTCAGCACCCCGTCCTCGGTGGTCATCTGCCCGATGTCGCGGGCCGAATACTGCGCCATGGCGTCGACCACCTTCTGCGCCGAGCAGGTGCAGCCGAAGACGGCCGCCTGGGCCTGGAACACCCGCGGCTGTTCCTCGTGGAAGAGCCGCACCAGGAGCGCATCGGGCGAGACATGCGGGCCGATCAGCTCATGCGTCTCGGCGGTGTCGAGCAGCATGTTGACCCGGCGCCAGTTCTCCGCCGCCTCGCCTTCGAGCACGTCCTGCGCCGCCAGCAGCCCGTCGACCCGGCTGGGCCCGCCGGTCACATGGATGCCGGCCGCCGGCAGATGCTGCAGCATGACGCCGCCCGCGCGCCAGGCGGGTGCCCCGCCCGGATCCTGCGTCAGGGCGGCGTCGAGTTTGAAGCGGGTGGCGATCTGCTCGGACTGGGCGAAGTAGATTTCGGTGGAGGCGGCGAGCGAGCCGCCGGCCAGCGGGGTGATGCCCTGATAGGGCCGCTTGCCCAGCCCCTGATCGATGGTCACGCCATAGTGACCGCGGCCGAGCAGCGCAAAGGGTTGCGCGCTGCGCTCGGGCAGCCCCTCGGCATCGAATCCGGCATAGGCGCGCATCCGCGCCGCCTCGCCCGCCACTTCGGGCGCGAAATAGTCGGTCGCGATCAGCCGGATCGGCCCCTCGCCGCGCACCTGCAGCGACAGCCGCCATCCCGGCGAGATCGACTGGCCGATCAGCGCGGTCAGAAGGCAGGCCTCAGCGACCAGATCGGCCACCGGATCGGGGTAGCGATGCTGCGACAGGATGCGCTCCAACACCGTGTCGAGCCGGGCCACCCGGCCGCGAATGTCGGCGCGGTCGAGCTGGAAGGGCAGGATCATGTCGTCCCAGGCGATCTGGCGGGCAAGGCTCATGGCTGGCGGTTCCGTTGTGGCAGGCCCTTCACCTAGGCAGAAGCGGCGCCGGGCGCAAGCCGAGGGCCCGCTCAGCGCAGCCCGGCCAGGGAAAGCGCCTCGGCCCAGCGTGCGGCATCGCCCGCCTCGCGCATGGGCTGGGTGGCGAGCCAGCCGGCGATGCGAAAGCCGGGGGTCTCGGCCCGAATCTCGGCCGCCAGCGCCTCGGCCGCCGGCGCGTCGCCCAGAAGCGCATGGCAGCAAGCGGCCAGAAGCCGGGCGGCGGGGGCATGCTGCATCCGCAGCGCCGCACCCAGCGCATCGCGGCTGCGGCCGCTGGCCAGATGCGCCGCGCCGATCGTCCACAGCCAGTCATCGGGATAGAACGGGTCGAGCCGGACGGCCCGGTCCATCAGCTCCAGCGCCTGCTCTGCCTGCCCCAGATAGAGCCGGGCCCGCGCCGCCTCGGCAAGGATCTCGGCATCGCCGGGGTTTAGCGACATCGCCCGGTCATAGGCGGCCCGGGCGGCGTCGAAGTCGCGGCGGTAGAGCGCGACCAGCCCCAACGCCGCGAAGCCGCGCGCATCCAGGGGATCCGCCCGCGTCGCGTGGCTTGCATCGCCCGCGGCCGGCGCCAGTGCCGTTCGGGCGGCCTCGGCCCCGGCCAGAGGTCCGGACCCGCGCAGCCAGCCCAGCACCGCGCAGCGCGCACGCAGCGCCAGCGCCGGCGCGAGATGGGGATCGAGCGCCAGCGCGGTATCGGCCAGCGCCGCGGCGGCGTCGATGTCGTCCCCGGTCATGCCGCGCAGCCTGAGCGCGCCCTGCAGCGCGATCAGATGCGCGCGGGCATCGCCGCCGGTGGCGTCCGGCCCCGCGGCCGCCGCCGCCCCGTCCGGGGTCGCGTGCTCCACCGCATCGCGCTGCAGGTGATGGGTCACCGCGGCGGCGACCTCCCCGGCCACCTCCCGGGCCAGGCCGCGAAGATCCTCGGCCGGGCACAGGCAGCGTTCGGTCCAGATCGTGCGCGCGCCCGCGGTTTCGGCCAGCGACAGATCGAGGCGCAGCCCGGCCGGATCGGGCCGCGCCAGACCGTCGAGCAGATAGCGCACGCCCAGCCGGTGGCCGATCTCGAACGCCGGCAGCGGGCTCAGCCGCCAGGCCCAGGCGGCACCGCGGGCAAGGACGTCGAGGCTGCGGAACCGGCTCAGAGCCGCGGTTACCGCCTCCGACACCGCCCAGGCCGCGTCCCGGGTGCCGGCCTCGGCGCCGAGCGCGCGGAAGGGCAGCACTGCCAGCGACAGCTCGGCCGGCTGGCGGTTGCGCAGCTGCGGCAGCATCGGCGCGGCGGCGGTGTCGGCGTGCAGGCGCCACAGACCGGTCTCGGCCGTGGTGCCGAGCGGCCACTGCCCGAGATACTCGAAACCGCAATCGCGCCGGTCGATCAGGACCTCGCGCGCACCCCCGGTCACCGCCAGCCCCTGGCCGAGCCCGGCCGCGATCTCGCGCAGCGCCTTCACCCGCGCCCGGCCGGGCGAGGCGAGCAGGCCGATCACGGCCGGCTGCGGCAGGGACTGCAGACCCGGCAGTTCAGACGGACCGGCAAGGCGGCGCGCCGGCAGTTCCGCCGCCGCCGGCACCACGGCGAGTTCGATCGTGCCCTGCTGCATTGCGCCACCCCCGCACGGTCAGTTCCAACACAGTTTGGCACGGCGCTGCCCCCATGGTAAATGCTCCGCCGCCCGTCCAGCCGGAGAGACCATGAGCGCGACAGCCAAGCCGGATCGCACCGCCCTCGGCCCTGCCTATCTGCGGCTGTGGCGGCGCTGGACCGTCCGGCACTGGCCGGCGATCCTGCTCGCCTTCGTCCTCGCCGCGCTTTTCGCGCTGACCTCGGCGGCGCTGGTGAAGCTGACGGTGTGGCTGGTCGATGCCTTCGAGGCGCGCGATTCCGAGGCGATCGCCGGCGCGCCGCTGCTGATCCTCGGCATCACCGCGCTGCGCGGGGCAAGCCTTTACGGCCAGCGCGTGCTGACCAACCGGGTGCTGGCCACGGTGGAGGCCGACATGCAGCGCGAGATGTATGCGGCGCTGCTGGCCGCCGATCTGGCGCGAATGCAGGCCGAGCCGCCGGCGGCGACCGCGGCGCGCTTCACCGCCGATGTCGGGCTGGTCCGCCAGGTGATGGAGCAGATCGCCAGCGGGGTGGTCAATGTCGCCACCATCCTCGGCGCCTTCGCGCAGATGCTGCTGATCGACTGGTCGCTGACGCTGGGGGTGATGGCAATCTTCCTCGCCGCGATCTTTCCCATCACCGCCATCGGCACCCGGCTCAACCGCATCGCGCGCAGCACCCAGGCGCAGATCGCCGACATGACCGCCGGCGTCAACGAGGGGCTGTCCGGGGCGCGGCTGGCCAAGACCTATCAGCTGGAATCCTATCTGCAGCGCGCGGCCGATGCCGCCTTCGCCACCCTGCGGGCGCTGAAGATCCGGGCGATGAACCTGCGCGCGGCGATCGATCCGGTGCTGGAGGTGCTGGGCGGGCTGGCGATGGCGGCGCTGGTGCTGTTCGTGGGCACGCGCATCGCCGGCGGCACCAATTCGCTGGGCGATTTCTCGGGCTTCCTCGCCGGGCTCGGCATCGCCTCGCAGCCGCTGCGCAAGCTGGGCAATCTCTATGGCAACCTGATGCAGGGGCTTGCGGCGCTGGAGCGCATCTACGGCCTGATCGACGCGGAAAACCACGTCACCGACCGCCCCGGCGCCCGGCCGCTGCCGCGGGTGAAGGGCGAGATCCGGCTGGAGGAGGTCTCGTTCGCCTATCCCGACGGCACGCCGGCGCTGCGCGAGGTCAGCCTCGACATTCCCGCCGGTACCCGGGTGGCGCTGGTCGGCCGCTCGGGCGCGGGCAAGTCCACCGTCTTCAACCTGATCCCGCGGCTCTATGATGCGACGCGGGGGCGGGTGCTGATCGACGGGCAGGATGTGCGCGAGGTCACGCTCGCCTCGCTGCGCAGCCAGATCGCGCTGGTCAGCCAGGACAGCGTGCTGCTGACCGATTCGGTGGCCGCCAATATCGGTTTCGGCCGGCCCGGCGCGACGCGGGCCGAGATCGAGGCAGCGGCGCGGGCGGCGGCGGCGCATGACTTCATCGCCGCGCTGCCCCAGGGCTATGAAACCAGGCTGGGCGAGGCGGGCGGCAGCTTTTCCGGCGGCGAGCGGCAGCGGCTGTCCATCGCCCGCGCGATCCTGCGCGATGCGCCGATCCTGCTGCTGGATGAGCCGACCTCGGCGCTCGATGCCGAAAGCGAGGCGCAGATCCGTGCCGCGCTCGACCGGCTGACCCGGGGCCGCACCACGCTGGTGATCGCGCATCGCCTGGCCACGGTGCAGGGCAGCGACCTGATCTGCGCCATGGAGGCGGGCCGCATCGTCGAGACCGGCAGCCATGACGAGCTGATCGCCCGCGGCGGGCTTTATGCCGAGCTCTATCGCCTGCAGTTCCAGGGGGGGTGAGGCGCGGGCGCCCTTGCAATTCATGCTGCACTGCAGCATAGTCGCTCCGAACCCGCTGCAGGAGTCCAGGCCATGTTCGACAAGTCGCTGTTTCCCATCGATCCCGAGAAGATGATGGAGATGTTCAAGCTGCCCGACATCACCAAGGCGATGGCCGGGATGAAGCTGCCCCAGTTCGACGCCGCCGAGCTGATGGCGCTTCAGCAGAAGAACATGGAGGCGCTGACTCGGGCCAACAAGGCGGCCGCGGAGGGCTATCAGGCGCTGTTCAAGCAGCAGCTGCACATCTTCGAGCAGACGATGACCGAGCTGCAGGCCGAGATGCGCAAGTTCGACCCGATGAAATCGCCCGCCGATGCCACCAAGCAGGCCGAGCTTGCCCGCCATGCCTTCGAAAAGGCGGTGGAGAACATGACCGCGCTGGCCGAGGCGGCGCAGAAGGCCAACAGCGAGGCGATGGAGATCGTCAATGCCCGCGTCAGGGACTCGCTGGAAGAGCTGAAGGCGATGTCGGAGAAGATGTCGGGCTGATCCAGGGCAGACAGGCCGGGATCGCAGGACGGGATCAACCGGACAGGAAGCCTCTGTACCGCAGGAGCGTGCCGATGGCCGAGGCCAGCTATGACGATTTCCTCAGGATCGACATAAGGGTCGGCCGGATCACCCGCGCCGAGCCCTTTCCCGAGGCGCGCAAGCCGGCGCTGAAGCTGTGGATCGATTTCGGCCCCGGTATCGGCGAGAAGAAATCCTCCGCCCAGATCACGGCGCATTAC
>RFIR01000114.1 GCA_003695135.1 Alphaproteobacteria bacterium
CATGCCCTGGCGTCGAGCGGTGGAGTGAAACGGATTGAACCCGGCATGCGCAAACCCCGGAGGAGCCGATGCAAGCGCCTGACGGCCCGCAGATCTATCTTCTCACCCCGCCTGCCTTCGATCCGGACGTATTCGCAGGAGAGCTGGCCGTGCTGCTCGACGCCCCGGCCGGGCCGGCGCCGGTCGCCTGCCTCCGGCTCGACATGCCCGGCGCGGGCGAGGAGGCGATCCGCCGCGCCGCCGACGCGCTGCGCGAGGTGGCGCATGCCCGCGACATCGCGCTCCTCATCGCCGATCATTACCGGCTGGTGCCCGAGCACGGGCTCGACGGGGTGCATCTGTCGGACGGGCATCGCCAGTATCGGGCGGCGCGCAAGCTGATCGGCCGCGACGGCATCGTCGGCTGCCATTGCGGCAGCTCGCGCCATGCGGCGATGACCGCCGCCGAGATGGGGGCCGATTACGTCGCGCTGGGCCCGTTTGCGGTGACCGGCGCGCTCGGCCCGGACGAATGCGCCGATCCCGAGCTTGCCGAATGGTGGGGCGCGACCGTCGAGACGCCGCTCGTGGTCGAGGGCGGGCTGTCGGGCGCGCTCCTGGAGCGGCTGGTGGCTGCGGCGGATTTCATCGCCCTCGGCCCGGAAATCTGGGCCGCGCCGGAGGGGGCGCCCGCGGCGCTGGCCGCGATCAGGGAGAGGCTGGACCGGGTGGCCGGCTAGCGGAAGACACATACCGAAGGCACGCCCGCGCGCCGGCTGCGCGCGCGACCCGGACCGGCGGTTTCAGCCGGCCTGCGGTCTGAGGTCCCGCATCGGGGTGATTCGGGTCAGCGGACCGAGATTGAGCCAGGCCCCGAACCGGCGCCGTAGCGCCTGCGGCCCGGCCAGCTCCAGCCCCGGGCCGTTCAGCGCCGCGGCGAGCGGGATGTCGCCGCGGATCACCCTGATGATGGTCGGCAGCTCGCAGAAGACGCCCAGATCGACCTCCCATCCGGGATCGTCGATGCAGAGCTGGCAGCGCCCGTCGGCGTTCACGAACCACCAGGCGGATTTGTGGACCGGCTGGTCGGAGAACTCGAAATAGACCACCGTCCGGCTGTTCCCAAAGGCATCTGCGCGCGCGCTCTTTTCCAGCGACCAGACCAGCAATCCGAGGTCGAGCTCGTCCTCGTTCAGGTCACGGCGGGTCCAGCGCTGGCCCCA
This sequence comes from Alphaproteobacteria bacterium, assembly GCA_003695135.1. Lineage (GTDB taxonomy): Bacteria > Pseudomonadota > Alphaproteobacteria > Rhodobacterales > Rhodobacteraceae > J013. The sequence goes on from RFIR01000114.1 coordinate 1,203, forward strand.
GACCCCCAGCGCCTCGACGATCGGGGCGAATTCGGCCCCCGCCTCGGTCAGGCGGTAGGTGCCGCCCCGTCCCGGCGGCCCCTCGCGGCGGATGACGCCTTCCGCCTCGAGCTGCCTGAGCCGGCGCGAAAGCATGCTGGGCGACATCAGCGGCACGCCGCGCTGCAACTCGGAAAACCGCCGCGGCGGGCCGATCAGTTCGCGGATGATCAGCGCCGTCCAGCGCTCGCAGAACACCTCCGCTGCCTTGGCGACGGGGCAGAACTGTCCGTAGCTTCGCATGAGCGGCATGATAGAGGCGCCGCCCGGCCGGCGAAACTACTATTCTGGTACTGTTCGGACCCTGCCGCGATCCTGTCCAATGGCCGAACCCCGATCCTCGGGAAGGAGAAGACGCGATGGTTACCGAAATGGATACCGATTCGGCGGCGCGCGGCCAGGTGGTGCGGAGCGCGGCGGAGATCTACGATGCCTTCTTCGTGCAATCGCTGTTCGGCCAGTTCGCGGCGCCATGCTGCATCGCGGCCGGGGTTGGTCCCGGCAGCGATGTGCTGGACGCGGCCTGCGGCACCGGTGTGGTGGCGCGGGAGGCGGTCCGCCGCACCGATGGTCGGGGCAGCGTGACCGGTCTCGACATCAATCCGGCGATGCTGGAGGTGGCGCGCCGCACCGCCGGGGTGCGCTGGGTCGAGGGCGACATTGCCGCCATGCCGTTCGAGGACGGCCAGTTCGACGCGGTGATCTGCCAGTTCGGGCTGATGTTCTTTCCCGACCGTGCCGGCACCCTGCGCGAGCTCTACCGGGTGACGGCGCCGGGCGGGCGCATGGTCGTCGCGGTCTGGGACGCGGTGGAGCGGTTTCCCGGCTATGCCGATCTCGTCGGGCTGCTGCGCGGGATGTTCGGAGAGGCGGCGGCGCAGGCCGAACTCGCCCCCTTCGTGCTCGGCGATCCGCAGGCGTTCGCGGCGTGTTTCGCTGATGCGGGGCTGGAGCCCGCGGCCATGGATACCGTCGCGGGCGAGGCGCGATTTGCCTCGATCGAGGACTGGATGACGACCGAGATCCGCGGCTGGACGCTGGCCGACAGCATCGACGATGCCGGCTTTGCCCGGCTGCTGTCGGCGGCGGAAGGGGCACTGGCCCATCATGTCGGCGCCGACGGCCGGGTCGGCTTCGCCGCGCCGGCGCGGATCGCGGTGGTGCGCAAGCCGGGGTGAGCGCGGGTCGGCGGCCTCGCATGAAAGGCGATCCGGAAGGAGCCGCGCGGGATGCGGGCGGGAGCAGACCCTCGGTCCCAAAAGGCGGGCATTCCAATGGAGCGCAATGAATGCGCAGCCTTGTCTCTTTTGTTCGCGTCATACCAGCCGCCCCGATCACTGCTCGCTGCCCGGCTTCGTGCCGCGAGCGGGGTGATGGTGGCGGGGTCGCTGGCGAGAACGATCCGGGCCACACGGCCCTGGCAGGCGATCGCCCGGCAGCCGTCGGAGCGCGTTCCCTCGCGCATGATCAACCGGCAGGCGCCGGGCGCGTTCCGCCGAGCTGAGGGCGAATGCGCGATACGGCCAGGGGAAATCCCCGCCAATGTGCAATGATCGGAATGCCCCTGCAATACATGGATGCAGGCGGATTCTCGAAAAGCACAAGGCTTTGGTGGGATCATGGTTGCGTGCCTGTAAAGTGATTGGAAGAGACCCCTGCGAAACTCCGGCGCGACGGGCATCACA
>RFIR01000115.1 GCA_003695135.1 Alphaproteobacteria bacterium
GCGCTCATACAGGCATGGGCGCTTCGGTCGTAGCGGGTTGCGATACGCCGCCAATCCTTGAGGCGCCCGAACATCCGCTCGATCAGGTTCCGGCGCTTGCAGAGCTCCCTGTCGCGCGGGATCTCCTCTTTCCTGCGCTTTCGGCCGGGACTCCGGGGTTCGATGCCCATGCTCGCCAACCCCTCCCGGAACCGGCTTGCGTCGTATCCGCGGTCCGCGAGCGGATAGTCGGCCATGCGGGATTTTGGGTGATGCGGCCTGATCAGGCGGCGCGGTTCTGGCGCCGTTGCTGGCGACACCGTCGGTGACTGTGACGCCAAAGCCGACAAGCTCCTTCCTGCCCTCCGGCGTGGCCCCGAGAATGACCGGCATGCATTCGGCCCGCGGCTCCATCCGGGCCTGCAGATACACGCCATCCGCCCAGATGTAGACATGGCGCCGGGCCGAGAGGTCACGGCGCTGCCAGCGGTCGTATTCCTGCTGCCAACCCCCGCCTGGCCGCGAGATCACGCCTGGCGACAGGTTGGGCGCGTCCCGGCGGCTTCCATCCCAGATGCAAGAAGGCACCCCATCCTACGGGGCAATACCGGGGGCTTGGGCGACCCGCCGGAATACAAGCGTCGCGTCTTCGATTTCGAGCCCCGCGGCATTGTTGTATTCAAGGCCCTGGCACTGGCGGAGGTTGTGATTCTTGGCCCGTCCGGCAACGCGGCGGCGGTGAAGGGGTGGCCCGGTTCTTTCGGTTCTTTTCGATAACTGCTCCTGTGGGGCGGTTTTCTGTGGTGATCCCGATTGGTATATGTTGGCGTGAAAATAGCGCTCGCGGGAGTCGCTGCCGCCGAAGTCGCGGATCTCGACTGAGGAGAGATAGGGCGTGGTCTCGCCATTGGCGGTGCGGGGTGGCAGGCGGCGATAAACGGCGCGCCACGAATGCGGGCCCTACGCTTGCTACGCCACCCACAAGCACCCGAAGGTCAGGGCCCGGCTCGCGCGCCACCCGCGCTGGACATTCCACTTCACACCTACATCGTTCGTCGGGCTTACGCGGCCGCACCGCGGCCACGGGTCCCTCCTCACCGTGGCTGAACGCGGTCGAGACCTTCTTCTCCCGCCTGACCCGCCGGCGGCTCAAGCGCGGCGTCCTTCATTCGCTCGTCGATCTGCAGGCCGCCATCAACCGCTTCGTCGCCGAAACCAACCAAGACCCGAAACCCTTTGTATGGACCGCCGACCCCGACCGCGTTCTCGCCGCCGTCAAACGCGGGAAGCAAGCGTTGGAGTCGATCCACTTGGGCTTCACGTCCACGGGGGCCAGGGGTCTGCTGCACCTGATGGCGGGGGCCAAGAAGGACGCCGAAACGGTGTCGGCGTTGTTTCGAGGCATGTGCGCACCCGCGTGCCCGGTGTCCCAGTTCTCCTCGCCTCCGATGGTGCGCGGGGCATCATAAAGGCGATCGAGACCTGCTTCCCGCGCTCGGCGGCCAGCGGTGCCGTTCGGCGGGCAGGCCGTCCACTGGACGCCCCGCTGATCCCGCCTCGCCATGGACGACTTCGAGGCGTGCATCGCGCACCTGCGTATGCCAGTCAGACACCGCCGTGCCATTAGGACCATGAACCTGGTCGAGCGGCGTTCGCCGGCCGGCTGGAACCGGTGCCGCCTGCCCGCTCACCGTCGTGGAGCGCTGGCGGCTCGAGGCTACGCGGGCTTTCGCGGCCGCATTGCGGCCACGGTCCTCAAGCTCATCTCCGGCGCTGCACGACGCCCTGGCCGGGAAAATACCACGGTGATCGCGGCCCGGATCGCCCCGGATTGCCGGCAACGCTGCGCAAGGATCTGTTCACGGTGCCGAAACGGGATTGACGCGGCGCGATCCTGCTGCAGCCTGTCGTACCGGGCGGAAGCCCCAGACAAGGGAAGGACGACATGGCGACAGTGAGACTGGTCAGCGATGCCGAGGCCGAGGCCAACCCGGCGGTGAAGGCGGTGTTCGACGACATCCGCGCGACGCGCAGGACCGATTTCATCAACAATTTCTGGCGCGGTCTGGCCAACGATCCGCTCACGCTGAGGCGTACATGGGAAAGCCTCAAGGCGGTGATGACCGGAGATACCGCGCTCGACCCGGTGGTGCAGGAGATGATCTATATCGCGGTATCGACCGCCAATGGCTGCACCTACTGCGTGCATTCGCATACGGCGGCGGCCCGGGCCAAGGGCATGACCGATGCCCAGCATGCCGAGCTGATGGCGATCATCGGTCTGGCCGCCCAGACCAATCATCTGGTCACGGCGATGCAGCTGCCGGTCGACGCGGCCTTTCTCGTCGAAGACTGAACCGGCCGCTGGTCGGGACAGCCCGTCAGACCCGAACGGGCCCACCCGCCCGGGGCGCGAAGCGAGCCGGGCATGCGCCCGCCCGCCCACAGGCGGGCGCATTCGCGCCCACCCGGTCGGGCGCACGCCCTCGCGTCGACACTCGGCATGAAGCTGACAGAAGGCGACATGATCCGGGCCGGGCGAACTCCTGTCCGATCCGGCCTTGACTCGCCGCCTTTGCTTCGCTTAATCGTTAAAGCAAGCGGTGGTCATGGTCAGCATCAAGCATATTGCGAAGGATCTCGGGGTCTCGGCGGCGACAGTCTCCTACGCGCTCAGCGGCAAGGGCCGCGTGTCCAGGGCGCTGGCCGAACGCATTCGCGCCCGGGCCGAGGATCTGGGATACCGCCCCAGCGTCGCGGCGCGCGCCCTGAAGACCGGGCGCAGCGGCATTCTTGGGCTGGTGATGCCGGACCTGACCAATCCCCTGTTTCCGCGCATGGCACAGACCCTGGCGACGGTTGCCGACAGCCGCGGGCTGGGCATCCTGATCGCCGATTCCCGCGGCCGGGCCGACGAGCAGAGCGAGGCGCTGCGCCGGCTGGTGGGCCGCGGCGTGGACGGGGTTCTGGTCATCCCCCGCAAGGGCAGCGTGCCCGAGCCGCAGCCGGTGCCGATGATCGTCATCAACACCGCCTCGGACCCGGGCAGCGCCGTCTCGGCCGATCATGCGGGCGGCGGGGCGCTGGTGGCCGGCCACCTCGCCGCGCTGGGGCATCGGCGCATCGCCATCATCGGCGGCGATCCGGTATCGGAGGTCCAGCGCGACCGCATCGCCGGCATGGTTGCCGCGCTGCCGCCCGATGCCGATGCGCAGACCGGCTGGGGCGATGCGGGCATCGCGGCGCTGGCGGAACGGGTCGCCGCGGGCGCCACCGCGGTCATGACCACTTCGGACCTGCTGGCGCTGCGGGCGCATTCCGAACTGCGCAGGGCGGGGCTGAACGTGCCCGGAGATGTCAGCCTGACCGGCTTTGACGATCTGCCGCTGGCCACGGCCATGCACCCGTCCCTGACCACCGTCGCCCAGGATGTCCGTACCATCGCCGAGCACGCCATCGAGATGATCACCGCGCGCATCGCCGGCGAGCCCGGCGAGGACTGCCCGAGAACCGTTCCGATGCGCCTGATCTGCCGCGAATCAACGTCAACTCCCCGCACCAACAAGGAGGTTCAACCGTGAAACCGCTCATCACCGCCGCTGCCATCGCGGTCGCGCTTGCCGGCAACGCTATGGCGGCCGATCGCACCCTGACCATCTCGGTCTACGGCTTTGCGCAGGATGCCTACAAGAAGGCGCTCTACGATCCCTTCGAGGAAATCTGCGGCTGCAAGCTGGTCATCGAGACCGGCAACAGCGTGGAGCGCATGGCCAAGATCGAGGCCAACGCCGCCGATCCGGTGATCGACATGGCGGTGATTTCCTCGCATGACGCGCTGAGCCTGGCGCGAAAGGGGCTGCTCGCGCCGCTCGATGTCTCGAAACTTTCGAGCTACGACAAGCTCTACCCGGCCGCGCAGGACCCGATCGGCAACCACATGGCGGTGGGCTACACCTTCTATGCCAGCTCGATCGTCTATCGAAAGGATCTGGTGACCATCGAAAGCTGGGCCGATCTGTTGAGCGACAAGGTCGCCGGGCGGGTGGCGCTGCCCAACATCACCGGCACGCAAGGCCCGCTGACGCTGATGATGCTGAACAAGGCCACCGGCGGCGATCCGCACGACTTTTCGGGCGTGATCTCGCTGATCGCCAGGCACGCCGAGGACATCGTGACCTTCTATTCGCGGTCCTCGGAGCTGGCGCAGCTGATGAATCAGGAAGAGGTGATCGCCGCGCCGGTCGGCCGCTTCGCCTGGAGCCGGTTCAAGAGCTCGCCCCTGCCCTTTGCCTGGGCCGACCCGGTCGAGGGTCAGGCCGGCGGCATGAACGTGATGATCATGACCAAGGGCAATGGCAACGAGGATCTGGCCTATCAGCTGATGGATTACTGGCTGTCGACCGAGGTCCAGACCCGCATCGCCGAGGCGCTGATCGACAGCCCGGCCAACATGGAGGTCAAGGTCAGCCCCGAGGTGGCCGAGAACCTGACCTATGGCGCCGAGCTGATCAACTCGCTCAACATCCTCGATCCGGCCGAGATCATCGACAAGCGCGAGGCCTGGGTCGAGCAGTGGAACGCCGAGGTCATCAGGTAGCCGCGCCGGGGCGGCCAAGCCGGCCGCCCCGACCCTGCCTGCCAGAGTGAACAGAGCGCGATGTTTGCCAACAGAAGGGAAGGGCTGGCGCTGGCCCTGCCGGCGGCCATCTTCGCGATCCTGCTGTTTCTGGTTCCGGTCGCGATCCTGCTGTCGGAGGCGTTCCGCACCGATGACGGCTGGACCCTGTCGGGCTATGTCGAGTTCTTCTCCAAACCGCTCAACCGGACCGTCTTCTTCCGCTCGCTGAAGCTCGGCATTCTGGTCGCCGGGACCGCGGCGGTGGTCGGCTATGCCGCCGCCTTCGCCATCGTCGGCCTTGGCCCGACCGCGCGCGGCCGCGTCTTCGGGCTGGTGGTGCTGCCGCTGATGATCTCGCCGGTGGCGCGCACCTATGCCTGGATCGTCATTCTGGGTCGCACCGGCATCGTCAACGACGCCATTGTCGGGCTGGGGCTGTCCGACACGCCGATCCGGCTGCTGTTTACCGAAACGGCGGTCTATCTGGGTCTGTTGCAGCTCTTCATGCCGCTGATGATCATCGCGCTGGTCTCGGCGATGGAAAACATCCCCTCCGACGTCATCCCGGCGGCGCGGGTGCTGGGGGCAAGCTGGCTGCAGGTGTTCATCCGCATCATCCTGCCGCTGACGCGCGAGGGGCTGGTGATCGGCGGCACGCTGGTCTTTACCGGCGCGCTGACCGCCTACATCACCCCGGCCATCCTCGGCGGCTCCAAGGTGCTGATGCTGGAGACCCTGCTTTATCAGCGGGTCAACGTGGCCAACGACTTCGTCTCGGCCAGCGTGATCGCGATGATCCTGATGGTGATGTCGTTCTCGGCCAATCTGGTGCTGAAGCGCATCGCCACGGCGCGGAGGTGACGGCATGAAGTCTTCCGCCTCCTGGCTGATCCTCGGCCTGACGCTGACCTTCCTGATCGGCCC
>RFIR01000116.1 GCA_003695135.1 Alphaproteobacteria bacterium
GGGCCGATCAGCCCGCCGATGGCACCGCGCGGCAGGGAGAATCCGACGCCATCGACTGCGGTAAAGCCGCCAAAGCGCTTGGTCAGCCCCTCGATTTCCAGCAGCGGTATCTCAGGCATCGGCGTTGAGGTTGTATTTCATGATGCGGCCATGCGGGCCGTCGCGGTCCCGCTCCAGCCCGTAGACGGGGCCGGAGGGGCCGGCAGCGCGGGCCTGAATGGCGGCGATCCCGGCGCGGTCCTCGGGGGTGAGAGAAAACTCCAGCGCCTTCAGCGTGCGCGGCAGATGGCCGGCATGGCGTGCGCCGACGATCACCGCCGAGGCCTCCGGCTCCTCCAGCATCGCCCGGATCGCCACCGCGGCGATGTCCGCGCCATGCCGGTCGGCAATGGCCCGCAGGCAGGCGAGCAGCTCCTGAAACAGCGCCCAGCCGCCGAATTCCTCCACGATCAGCCGGTATTTCACCAGCGAGCGGTTGGCGAAATCGAATCCCGGATCGGGTTTTCCGAGCCAGGCATCGGTGAGAAACCCGCCCGCCAGCACGCCGTAGCAGATGAGATGCGTGCTGCTCTCGCGTGCGATGCGGGCGAAGGTGCCGGCCGGCCGGCGGTCGAGAAGCGAGAACTGCACCTGGGCGGAGACGAGATCGACGGCGCCGGCGATCTGCGCCATGTGTGCTGCATCGAAATTGGTCACGCCGATGCGCTCGATCAGCCCCGCCGCCTGAAGATCAACTAGGTGGCCCAGCACATCGAGCATGCCCGGCACCGCATAGTTCCACCAGTGAAACTGCACCAGATCGAGCCGCTCGCGCCCAAGCCGGCGCAGCGAGCGGGTGACGATGGCCTCGGTATCGGCCCGGCGCAGGCTGGCGAGACTGGCGATGTCGGGGACGTATTTGGTGTGGATGCGCACCGCGCGCGCCGCCGCCGTGCCGCGGGCACGGGCAAGTGCGCGCAGGCCGTGGCCGTAGATTTCCTCTACCCCGGCATAGATGTCGGCGCAATCGAAGGCGGTGATGCCGGCATCGAAGAAATCGACCATCCCGGCCGCCGCACGCGCCGCATCGACGGGCCCGTGATCGCCCGAAAGCTGCCAGCCGCCGCGGATAAGCCGCGAGATCTCGTAGCCCGGGCGCAGCGCGATGCGCGGAACCGCGCTCACCGCCCCCCTCCCGGCAGCGGCACAAGCGTCACTTCCGAATGGCGGAAGCGCCGGCGCCGGATGCGGGTGATGCGGAACCGCCCGCCGCAATGGGGATCGGGGCAGGCGATCTCGGCATCGGTGGTCATCCAGTCATGGGGATCGGTGTCGCGCTGCTTGGCCGGCAACAGCGGCAGGATCGCGGCCAGCGGATAGAGCGGGAAGCCGGGGTGCTCGGGCGGAAACACCAGCATCTCGCCCTGGACCTCGAACCAGCTGCCCTCCGGGTGGTCGCAGACCATCGGCGCGGCGCCGGCCACCACCTCCACGCGCAGATCCCACAGCGCAAAGCCGTCATCCGCCGCCCCTGCCTCGTCGGTCCCGCTCATCCTCTCCCCCGCATCGGCCGCGATCATAGTGGAAGCGATCGGGATAATGGAAGCCCGCCCGCGCGCCCACCACCCGTTGCCGGGTCACCGCGACCGCGACGCACGGGCGCCTCGCCTTCGTGCCTTCTTCATGAGACCGTGGCAAAACTCCGCTGGCCAGACCCCATCCGGGCGCCCGGGCGCCGCAAAATGCGGCGCTACATGCGGTTTTCTTATTTTCAATGTTGATTGTAAAATATTGATTGCAAATTTATTTTCTAATTATTTTATGCGCGCGCAGGTTTGATTGGTTTGAAAACCGGCACATTCAGGATGCCTGTCTACATCCGGGTTTTGCAGGGGTCTCTTCTAATTTTTACACACTTGCGATCTTGGGAAGAATTTGACCGGTGCGCCGGAGGATCTTGCGTTCACTCCGGAGCATCTCAGGGGGCCTTCTTCTTGGCAGAAATACTCACGGCTCGACGCCTGCCGCCGGGCGCAGGCCCGAACGTGACGCTCACCCGATCTCCGCCTCCGCCTCGATCTCCACCAGATAGGGGCCGACCAGCCCGGCGATTCCGATCAGCGTGTTGGCGGGCCGGATCTCGCCGAAATACCGCGCATGCGCCGCGCAGACCGCGTCGCAATCGTCCAGATCGACCAGATAGATGCGGGTGCGGATCACGTCCTCGGCCCGTCCCCCCAGCGAGGTGATGGCAGCGATGATCTTGTCGAGGATGTAGACCGCCTGCGCACCGGCATCGCCTTCGCCCACGCAGCGGCCATGCGGATCGGTTGCCGTGGTGCCGCTGACGAGGATGCGGTTGCCGTTGCGCAGCGCCCGGCAGTAGCCGGCAACGGCCTCCCAGGGCGATCCGCTCTCCACCCGCTGCCGCCCGGGCCGCGCCGGTGCCGCCGTGACGGGATAGACCGGCGGCAGGCTGTCGAGATGGTGGCTGAGATCGCCCGAGGCGGTCAGGAAGGGCGGCTTGCGGTACTCGTCCCCGCAATCGCCCGGCACCGGGTCGAGCCCGGCCAGCGCCGCATCGAGCGCGGCGCGGTCCTCGGCATCGAGCGCGAAATCGAAGACGCGCAGATTGTCCGCCCGGTGCTCGCTCTCGCCCAGGCGCGCGCCGATGATCAGCGCCGAGATCGCCGGCTGGTCGAGAAGCCAGCGGCTGGCGACGTTGGACAGCGAGACCCCGTGCCTGCGGGCGATCCCGCCCAGCGCCGCCATCACCGCCTGAAACCGCTCCCAGCCGCCGGCGGCCTCGATCATGCGCCGGTACTTCATCCGGCTCCAGTCGGAAATCTCGGCCGGGTCCTCCGCCCCCAGATAGCGCCCGGAGAGAAACCCGCCCAGAAGCGAGCCATAGGCGAGAAGCCCCACCCCATGCGCGGCTGCCACCTCCGACATCGCCCCCAGCGCCCTTCGGTCGATCACCGAGGCGCTGACCTGGTTGGTGGCGATCTCGATGCCGGATTTCGCCGCCAGATCGAGATGCGCCGCGTCGAAATTGGTCAGCCCGATGGCGCCGATCAGCCCCTCCTCGCGCAGGCGCATGAGGTTCTCCAGCGCGTCGAGCCAGGCGGGATGGGCGTATTGCCACCAGTGAAACTGCATCACGTCGATGCGATCGAGCCCCAGCCGCTCCAGTGCCGTCTCCACGCCCTTGCGCACCACATCCATGCCCATCGCGCCCGGGGCCGGGCACCATTTGGTCAGGATGGTGGGCGGGGTCTCGCCCGCCTCGCGCAGCGCCCTGTGCGCCATGCCGGCGACGATCTCGGCGCTGCCGTAATGATCGGCCATGTCGAAGCTGTCGAAACCGGCGCGGGCATAGCCGACCAGCACCTCGGCCGCCCGGTCGAGATCGAATGGCTTTCCGTCGCGTTCCTGATCGGCCATCTGCCACAGCCCGACGATCAGGCGCCGTATCTCAGGCCCGTGCGGCAGTGAAATGCGCGGCGGCGTGCTGGTCATGGCGGCGGTTCCCTTGCGGCGGTCAGGCAGGGCGAGGCTAGCCCGGCCGGTGCGGCGATGTCCATGACCGGGCGGTCCAAGCGGCGCGGCCTGCGCATCGGCACTGGAAATCCTGCCCCGGCCCGGTAAAGATCGGCGCCATGAGCATGGCCGAGGGCGATCTTCTGCATGTGGTGGAGGCGGGCGAGGTGCCGCCGGGGCGGCGCCTGGCCGGCCGGGTGCTGTTCTGGGGGGCAAGCCTGCTCTTGATCGGCATCGTCATCGCCCAGGCGCTCGACCCGCAGACCGAGACCGAACGCTGGTTCGCCAACTGGCGGCCCACTCTCTATGCCTATCTGTTCTGGGCCTTCGCGCTGTGCCTTTCCCAGGTGCTGATCCGCGGCGAGCCGGCGATGAAGAACCTGTTCGTGCTGCCGGCAGCGCTCTTCACCGTATCGGTGGTGATCTTCCCGCTCGTCTTCGGCGTTTCGATCGCGCTGTCGAACTGGAACCTGTCCAGCCTCAACGGGCGGCAGTTCAACGGGCTCGACAATTTCCGGCAGATGCTGGACGACCCGTTCTACTGGAACGCGATGAAGAACATGGTCTGGTACACGCTGGCGGTGGTGGTGGAATACGCCATCGCCTTCGGGCTGGCGCTGCTTCTGAACGCGCAGATCCGCGGCCGGCGGCTGTTCCGCGTCATCTTCCTGATGCCGCTGATGCTGTCGCCGGTGGCGGTAAGCTGGATGATCGGCAAGTCGCTGATGGAATACCGCTTCGGCCCCGCGGCGCGCTTCGCGCGCTGGCTGGGCTGGGAGAAGCCGGCCTTCTTCACCGATCCCGAGATCGCGCGGCTTTCCATCATGGTCCTCGATGCCTGGACCTGGATCCCGCTGATGATGATCATCCTGCTGGCCGGTCTGCAGGCGCTGCCGAAGGAGGTGCTGGAGGCGGCCGAGGTCGACGGCGCCACCGGCTGGCAGCGCTTCCGGCGCATCGTGTTCCCGCTGATGCTGCCCGTCAGCCTGACCGCGCTCCTGATCCGCATCATCTTCAAGCTCAAGCTCGCCGACATAATCATCACCGTGACCTCCGGCGGGCCGGGCGGGGCCACCGATTCGGTGACGAGCTTCATCTACCGCGAATACCGCGACCGCTCGAATGTCGGCTACGGCACCATGCTGGCCTTCGTCTATCTGATCATCATCGTGGTGGCGGTGACGCTGTTCATCAACTGGACCAGCAGATACATGCGGCGGATGACGTGATGGGGGGACGCGGCGCATCCTGGATCTTCAGCCGGGCGGCGATCTATCTGACGCTGGGGCTGTGGGCGTTCATCTGCCTGTTCCCGATCTACTGGACCGTCACCACATCCTTCAAGATCGCGCCCGACGTGATGAAAGGCAATCTGATCCCCTGGGTCGATTTCGTGCCGCGCTGGAAGGGATTCCAGTCGCTGGGCCTGTCGCCCGATGCGCTGGGCCAGGTCTCGACGGTGCGCGAGGAGTTCCTCAAGCGGTTCTTCAACAGCGTGATCACCTCGCTCGGCGCCTCGGTGCTGGCGGTGGTGCTGGGCTCGCTGGCCGCCTATGGCCTCAGCCGCTTCAACTACCGCTTCGGCTTCATGCGCAACAGGGACATCTCGTTCTTCTTCCTCTCCCAGCTGATCCTGCCCCCCGTCGTGCTCGCGCTGCCCTTCCTGGTGCTCTACAAGGAGCTGGCGCTTCTGGACACCCGCATCGGGCTGATCCTGCTCTACACGCTGATGGTGCTGCCCATCGTCATCTGGATCATGCGCGACCAGTTCGAGGGCATTCCGGTCGAGCTGGAGGAGGCGGCGCTGGTCGACGGGCTGTCGGTCTGGGGCGCGTTCCTGCGCATCATCCTGCCGCTGGCGCTGCCGGGCATGGTCGCCGCCTTCATCCTGTGCCTGGTGCTGAGCTGGAACGAGTATTTCTTCGCCGCGCTGCTGACCTCGACCGAGGCCAAGACCCTGCCGGTGATGGTGGCCAGCCAGACCGGCAGCCAGGGCATCAACTGGTGGGCGATGGCGGCGCTCTCCACCGCGGCCATCGCGCCGCTGGTGATCATCGCCATCTTCCTGGA
>RFIR01000117.1 GCA_003695135.1 Alphaproteobacteria bacterium
CCCGAACTGCTGATCATCGACAAGGAGGCGTGGGGCTTTCGCAACGAGCTGGCGCCGACGCTGAAGGCCGCGCGCGAGCGCGGCGCGCGCATCGTGCTGGGCCTGCGCGACGTTCTGGACGCGCCCCAGGCGGTCAAGGCGGAATGGCGGCGCAAGGGCCATGCCGAGGCCATCGAACGCTTCTTTGACGAGATCTGGGTCTATGGCCTGCCGAACATATGCCGGCCGCTCGACGGGCTCGGCCTGTCGCCGCGCTGGGAGGAAGAGGGCCGGATCGTCTATACCGGCTATCTGCGCCGGCATGTGCCGCCCGACACAAGGCCCAGCCGTGCCCAGCGCGATCCCTACATCCTGGTGACATCGGGCGGCGGCGGCGATGGCGAGCGGCTCTATGACTGGGTGTTGTCGGCCTATGAGCAGGACCCCGATCTCTCGCCGCGCGCCGTGCTGGTCTATGGCCCCTTCCTCGGCAGCGAGCACCGGCGCGATTTCGACCGCCGCGCGCAGCGGCTGGGCCGGCGCGTGCAGGTGCTGTCCTTCGACAGCCGACTGGAGCGCTGGTTCAAGTTCGCCAGCGGCGTGGTGGCGATGTGCGGCTACAACACCTTCTGCGAGATCCTGTCCTTCGACCGTCGTGCCATCGTCGCCCCGCGCAACATCCCGCGCGAGGAACAGCTGATCCGCGCCAGCGCGGCCGAGGAGCTGGGGCTGGTGCGCATGCTCTACGAGCCGCGCGACGGCTCGGCGCCTGAGGTGATGGCAAACGCCATCCGCAACCTGCCGCGCCAGCCGCTGCCCTCCGAACGGGCGATCCCCGGACTGCTCGACGGGCTCGACGTGGTGACCGCGCGCGCCGGGATCGGCAACTGGGCCTGGTCTCAGGCCGGGGAGTAGGGGGACAGGTCCATGCCCGCGCTGGCGGTGGTGGTCAAGGGCTATCCCCGGCTGTCGGAAACCTTCATCGCCCAGGAGCTGCTGGAGCTCGAACGCCGCGGCCACCGCTTCGACATCTGGTCGCTGCGCGCGCCCTATGACGATCGCGAACATCCCATCCATGCCGAGATCGCCGCCGCGCGGCGCTACCTGCCGGAATATCTGCACGATGCGCCGGGGCGGGTGATCCGCGCCTGGTGGCGGGTGCGCCGCCTGCCGGGATACGAACCGGCCTATCGGCGCTGGCGCGAGGATCTGCGGCGCGACGTCACCCGCAACCGCATCCGGCGCTGGGGGCAGGCGCTGGTGCTGGCCGCCGAGCTGGCGCCCGAGACGCGGTTTCTCTACGCCCATTTCCTGCACACGCCCGCCTCGGTTGCGCGCTATGCGGCCACGATCCGCGGCATTCGCTGGGGCGTGTCGGCCCATGCCAAGGACATCTGGACGACGCCGGACTGGGAAAAGCGCGAGAAGCTGGCCGAGGCGGCGTTCTGCGTCACCTGCACCGGCAGCGGTGCGGCGCATCTGGCCGGGCTGGCGCCTTCGGGTGTGGTGCACCGGGTCTATCACGGTCTCGATCTCGACCGCTTTCCGCACCCGCCGGCGCGGCGCATGCCGCATGGGACGCTGCAGCTCCTGTCGGTCGGCCGTCTGGTGGAAAAGAAGGGCTATGACGATCTGATCGCGGCGCTGGCGCTGCTGCCCGAGGGCCTGGACTGGCATCTCACCCATATCGGCGGCGGTGCGCTGTCCGGCCGGCTGGCGGCCCGGGCGAAGGCGGCCGGGATCGCCGGGCGCATCGACTGGCTGGGCAAGCGCGACCGGACCGAGGTGATCGCGGCCATGCGCAAGGCCGATCTCTTCGTGCTGCCCTCGCGGATCGCCGCCGATGGCGACCGGGACGGTCTGCCCAACGTGCTGCTGGAGGCGGCGAGCCAGAAGCTGCCGATCCTCTCCACCACCGTCTCGGCCATTCCCGAATTCGTGACCGATGGTGTGCATGGGCGGCTGGTGCCGCCGGGCGATCCCGCCGCGCTGGCCGCGGCGATCGTCGCGCATGCCGGCAATCCCGAACACGCGCTCGACATGGCGGCCGAGGCCCATGCGCGGCTGCGCGAGGAATTCGGGCTGGCGAGAAACATCGCCGCGCTGGATGCCCTGCTGCGCCAGGAGACCGGAATGGACGCGCGAAACCCCGCGCAGGCCCCGGCACGGTGAGCCGCATAGCCTTCTACGCCCCGATGAAGCCGCCCGGCCATCCCAACCCCTCGGGCGATCGCGAGATCGCGCGCCTGTTTCTGCGCGCGCTGGGCCTGGCCGGGCATGATGCGTTTGTCGCCTCGCAACTGCGCCTGCGCGAGCCGGAAGGCGATGCCGGGGCGCAGCGGGCGCTGGTCGAGGCCGCCGGGGCCGAAACCGCGCGGCTTCTCGCCGGGCTTGCCGGGGATCCGCCGGCGCTGTGGTTTACCTATCACAGCTACTGGAAGGCGCCCGACCTGATCGGCCCGGCAGTATCGGCCGCACTCGGTATACCTTACGTGATTGCCGAGCCGAGCCATTCCCCGAGCCGCGCCATCGGCCCCTGGGCAGGCTTCGCCGCCGCCGCCGAACGGGCGCTGCTGGCCGCCGACCGGCTGATCTGGACCAAGCCGCGCGATCTGCCGGCGCTTCAGGCGCTGGTAGCGGCGGAGCGGTTATGCCATCTGCCGCCCTTTCTCGACCCCGGCCCGGAACCGGCCGCGCCGCCGCCATCGGACACCCTGCGGCTGCTCACCGTGGCCATGATGCGGGCCGGCGACAAGGCGGCCTCCTATGCCGCGCTGGCCGCCGCGCTCGAACACCTGCCGCAGCCCTGGTCGCTGACCATCGTCGGGGACGGGCCGCTGCGCACCGATGTCGCGGCCATGTTCGCGCGCTTTCCCGCCATCCGGTTCATGGGCGCGATCACCGATCCCGCCCGGCTGCGCCGGCTCTACGAGTCCCACGACCTGCTGGTCTGGCCCGGCATCGGCGAGGGGATCGGCATGGTCTATCTCGAGGCGCAGGCCGCCGGCCTGCCGGCGCTGGCCGCGGCCCATCCCGGCCCGGCGGCGGTGCTGGCACGCCGCGATCTGCCCGCCCCCGGCGATGCGGCCGGCTTCGCCCGCGCCATCGCCGAACTGGCCGGGCGCCCCGGGGCGCGGGCCGAGGCGCGCGCGCATGTGGTCTCGCGCCACGGCCTGCGGGCTGCGGCCGAACGCCTCGGTGCGATCCTGGCGCCGCTCCTGCCATGATCCGCATCGGCCTCATCCGCCACTTCCCCACCGCCTGGAACGCCGAGGGCCGGCTGCAGGGGCGCAGCGACATCCCGCTGTCGCCCGAAGGCCGCGCCGCGCTGGCCGGCCATGCCCTGCCGGAAGCCTGGACCGATGTGCCGGTGCTGGCCTCGCCGCTTTCCCGCGCGGTGGAGACGGCCGAGACGCTGGCCGGCCGTCCGGTGCCCGCCGACGCGCGGCTGATCGAGATGGATTTCGGAGACTGGGAAGGCCGGATCGGCGCCGAGTTGCTGGCCGATCCGGCCTGCGCCTATCGCCCGGTCGAGGAATGGGGCTGGGATTTCCGACCCCCCGGCGGCGAGAGCCCGCGCCAGATGGCGGGCCGGCTGCTGGCGCTGCTGGCCACGCTGGGCGGCCCGCATCTGCTGATCACCCATCGCGGGGTGATGCGCTGCATCCTCGCGCTCGCCTCGGGTTGGGACTATGCCGGGCCGGAGCCGTTCCGCATCCGCCGCGCAAGCCTGCACGAGGTCACGCTTGATGCCGCCGGCCGGCCCGTCGCCTTCGCCCCGCCCGAGCGGTTGCCAAAGCGATGAAGGTGCTGTTTGCCGTCACCCATCTGATGGGGGCGGGCCATCTGGTCCGCAGCCTCGCCCTGGCGCGGGCGGTGAACGCGGCCGGCGGGCAGGCGCTGGTGCTCTCGGGCGGCCGGCCGCTTGCTCATCTCGATACGGCCGGGGTGGAGCTTCTGCAGCTGCCGCCCCTGCGTGCCGACGGGCTGAACTATCGCCGCCTGCTGGACGAAGGGGGCGAGCCGGTGGACGAGCCATGGCTGGCGCGCCGCCGCGCGGCGGCGCTGGGCGCGCTGCACGCCTTTGCCCCCGACATTCTGGTCACAGAGACCTGGCCCTTCGGCCGTGGGTCGCTGGGGGCGGAGTTCGCCGCGCTGGTGGCGGCGCAGCGGGCGCGGGGGGGCCGCGTCTTCGCCTCGATTCGAGACATTCCCGAACCGCCCTCGACGGAAAGGAAGCGCCTGCGCGCCGAGACGGCGCTGGCCGGTTTCGACGGGGTGCTGGTGCATGGCGATGCGCGGCTCGGCCCGTTCACACGCTACTGGCCGCTTTCCGGGACCGCCGCGGGGTTGCTGCACCACACCGGATATGTCGCCGAACCCCTGCCGGAGCCGATCCCGACCGAGGAGGTGCTGGTCGCGGTGGGCGGCGGGGTGATCGGCCGGCCGCTTCTGCAGATCGCGGCACGGGCCGCGGCGCTGTCGAGCCGCCCCTGGCGGCTGCTGGCCGGCGGGGCGGATGCCGCCGCATTTGGCGCCACGCTGCCCGGTCCGGCGCTGGCCGAGCCGGCGCGCGCGGACTATCGCGCCCGGCTGGCCGGGGCGGCCTGTTCGGTGTCGCTGGCCGGCTACAACACCGTGGCCGACCTTCTGCAATGCGCGACACCGGCCGTGCTGGTACCGATGGCCGAGGGCGGGGAGCGCGAACAGGCGCTGCGCGGGCAGGCGCTGGCCGGCAGCGGCTTCGCCGTGTTGCAGATAGGCGCCCTGACCCCGGAGAGGCTTGCCGCCGCGGTCGAGGATGCGATCGCTGCCGGGCCGCGGCACGATGGCGGCATCGTGCTTGACGGGGCGGCGGCCAGCGCGCGCATCCTGCTCGGACCGCAGACGGGCTGAGACCGCGGACGCCTCCGGCGGGGGAGTATTTGGGCCAAGAAGAAGGCAAGCATTCCGCTCAGGCGTCTGAGCACCGCTTCAGCTATGAATAGGGATCGAGCGCGTCGCGGATGCCGTCGCCGAGGAAGTTGTAGGCCAGCACCACCAGGATCACCGGCGCCAGCGGCCACAGCACCCACGGCGTGATAGTGATCGCCCCCTGTCCCAGCGTGAGCGCGTCGTTGAGCATCAGCCCCCAGCTGACCGCGGGCGGACGCAGGCCGAGACCGAGGAAAGAAAGCGCCGTCTCGCCCAGGATCATCGCCGGGATCGACAGCGTGGCCGAGGCCACCAGATGGCTCATGAAATTCGGCATCATATGCGCGGCGATGATGCGCGCGGTCGAGGCCCCCATCAGCTCGGCGGCGCGCACATATTCCTCCTCGCGCAGGGCGAGGAATTTCGAGCGCACCGCACGCGCCAGCCCCGGCCAGTCCAGCAGGCCGAGAATGATCGAGATGACGAAGAAGACCGCCTCCGGCCCCCAATGCGCCGGGATCGCCGCCGACAGTGCCAGCCAGATCGGCAGCTCGGGCAGCGAGCGGATCACCTCGATCGCGCGCTGCACGATCGCATCGACCCAGCCGCCGAAATAGCCCGCAATCCCGCCCACCACCATGCCGATGGCAAAGCTGATCGCCACCCCGATCAGGCCGATGGTCAGCGACAGCCGCGCGCTGTGCATCAGCCGGCTGAGCATGTCGCGGCCCAGCCGGTCGGTGCCGAAGGGGTAGAAGGTGCCGCCCTCGGGCGGGCAGACGAGGTGGTTGTCGCTTTCCCAGATGCCGAGGAAGGAATAGGGCGCCCCGCAGCTGGCAAACCAGCGCAGCGGCTGGGGATTGTCGTAATCGGCGGTGTAGACGCGCTGCAGCGTCTGCATGTCCAGCGTCTCGGTCATCGGATAGGTGACGATGAAGCCGCCATCGAAGATGCCGACCGGCTGCGGCGGCGCGTTCAGATGATCGTCGTCGCGGACGGTATGGCTGTAGGGCGACAGGAAGTCGATGAAGGGCAGCTGAATGTAGATCGCCAGCAGGAAGATGCCCGACAGCACCGCCAGCCGGTTCTTCAGGAACCGCCGCCAGACCAGCACCCAGGTGGCATAGTCGAGATCCTTGCGCTCGATGAGCTGGCGCTCGGCCTCCGGGTCGTAGGGGCTGTCGGAGACGTAATGCGCATCCGGGTCGTGCGGTGCCATCAGCGCCCCCTTCCGGCAAAGCGGATGCGCGGGTCGAGCAGCGCCAGCAGGATGTCGGAGACCAGCATGCCCACCAGCGTCAGCACCGAGACGAAGAGCAGGATGAAGCCGGACAGGAAATAGTCCTGGCTGCGCAGCGACTGCAAGAGGATCGGCCCGATCGTCTGCAGCCCCATCACCACCGACACGATCACCGAGCCCGAGACCAGCTGCGGCAGCATGTTGCCGATATCGGCCACGAAGGGGTTGAGCGCCATGCGCAGCGGATACTTGACCACCGCCCGTGCCGGCGGCAGGCCCTTGGCGGCCGCGGTCACCACATAGGGCTTGCCAAGCTCGTCGAGCAGATTGGCGCGCAGCCGCCGCACCATCGCCGCCATGCCCGAGGTGCCGATGACGATCACCGGTACGATCAGGTGCTCCAGCACGTCGAGGATCTTGGCCCAGCTCAGCGGCTGGCCGGAGAACTCGCGGCCCATCATCCCGCCCACCGGCAGGCCGAACCACTGCGCCCCGTAATTGTAGAGCACCAGCGCCAGCAGGAAATTGGGCGTGGCCAGCCCGATATAGCCGATGAAGGTGGCGACGTAATCGACCAGCGTGTTGGCGCGCACCGCGGCGATGGCGCCGAGCGGCAGGGCGAAGACATAGACGAAGATGATGGTGGTGAAGTTCAGCACCACCGTCATCCACACCGCTTCGCCGACGATGTCGGCGACCGGCCGGTCAAGCTCGAACGACCAGCCCAGATCGCCCTGCAGGATGCCCGAGAAGCCGTTCGGCCCGGGCCAGACGCCCATCCAGATCAGGTACTGCTTCCACAACGGCTGATCGAGCGAGTACTGCGCGGCAATGAACCGTGCCTGTGCCACGCTCGCCTCCTCGCCCGAGGCCATCAGCTCGTCGATGCGGTTGGACAGGATGTCCCCCGGCGGCAGGTTGACGATGATGAACACCAGCACCGAGACCACGGCCAGGGTCCAGATCATCGTCACGCAGCGTCGGAGGATGAAACGCGCCATCGGTCCCGGTCACTCGGCGAACCAGAACTCGTCGATACGGTGGATGCCCAGATGCGCGCCCGGCTCCCAGGCATAGATGCCGGTCTTCGGCACGTTGCGCAGCCGGTTCGACGCGATCAGCGGCTGGGGGGCGGCATTGACCAGCCCGATGGCAAAGATCTGATCGGCGTGGATCTTCAGCATCTCCCGCCAGGCCGCGGCGCGGCCCTCGTCGCTCGTCGCCATCTCCCAGGCCCGGAACAGCTCCAGAAGCCGCTTCGCCTCCGGCGTCTGCGGCGGTTCGCCGGCCTGACCCTTGGTCTGTGTGTACTGGCCCCATTTCGGCCAGGAAAAGTTGGTCTGGTCGACCGGCGCGAGGTCGGAGGGCGGCGCGTCCGGCGTCGGCAGGCCGTTGTTCCAGCCATACCAGACCGGCATCATCGACTGGCCGGAATAGGCCTTGTTGCGCAGGATGTCGCGGTCGAGCGGGCGGAAGATCAGCCGCACGCCGACCTCGGCCCACATCTCGGCCACCAGTTCCAGCGCATCGCTTTCCTCCTGCCGCTCGCCGGCGGTCTCGACCACGATCTCCAGCCGCCGCCCGTCGGGCAGAAGCCGCGTGCCGTCGCCGTCACGCGCGGTCAGCCCCAGCTCGTCGAGCAGACGGTTGGCGAGATCGGGATCGTATTGCGCCCAGGCCGCCGACAGCTTCGGGTCGTAGAAGGGCGAGCCCTTGAGCGGCGCCATGTTGCTTTCCTTCGCAAGGCCGAAGAACAGCGTCTTGTTGATGGTCTTGCGGCTGATGGCCACCGACAGCGCCCGGCGGAAGCGCGCGTCGCGGAACAGGGCGCGGAAGGCGGGATCCTCGTAATTCTGGTTGGGGTAGAGCGCGATCTCGGAGGCCGCACCGTTCGACCACAGATAGGTGGTGTAGTTGCCCTGGCGCTCGCCCTGCTTGAGCACCGGCGCATCGGTGAAGGTCAGCGAGCGCACCTGCAGATCGGCCTCGCCCAGCCCGATCTTCTGCGGGATCAGCCCGCCGGCGGCGATGGTCAGCTCCACCCGGTCGATATAGGGCAGCTGCACGCCACGGGCGTCGATGCGGTGGTAGAACGGGTTGCGCACAAGGTCGTATCCCTGCGCGTTCTTGCCGGTGGTGGGATACCAGGGCTGCAGGGTGGGCAGGCCGACGACGTCGAACTTGTACATGTTGTCGCGTGCATTGTGCAGTTGCGCCCAGTTGCGCATGCCGTTCTCGGCCACCAGCGCATCGAGCTCCGCCTTCGGCCGGTAATCGGCGTGGAACTGCTTCATCCAGTGCGCGGGGCGATAGATGAAGGGCGGCCGTGCCGCAGCCAGCGCATGCAGGAAGCGCGGATTGGGCCTGTCCCAGGCATAGCGGATGGTGGTCTCGTCGATCACGGTGACCTGCGGCGGC
Source organism: Alphaproteobacteria bacterium (assembly GCA_003695135.1). Classification (GTDB taxonomy): domain Bacteria; phylum Pseudomonadota; class Alphaproteobacteria; order Rhodobacterales; family Rhodobacteraceae; genus J013. The sequence continues at coordinate 8,552 of RFIR01000117.1, forward strand.
TTGCCGTCGACCAGCATCAGCTCGGGCACCCCGCCCGGCGAGAGCATCTTGTTGTTGGCCACATCCTCCCACCAGTAGCGGAAATCCTCGGTGGTGAAGGGATGGCCGTCCGACCAGCGATGCCCCTTGCGCAGGTGGAAGGTGAAGATGCGCCCCTCCTCCTGATCCACCGCGCGCAGTATGTCCGGCTTGAGCTTGTAGTCGTGGTCGTAGCCCACCAGCCGCGCATAGCCGTAGACCACCATGTAGCGGATGTCGCGCGGCTTGGTGATGAACATGCGCAGCGTGCCGCCGGGCCTGCCGAATTCGCGGCCCTTCAGCGCCAGATCGACCACCAGCGGTTCCTGCGGCACCCGCTCGGCTACCGGCGGCAGTTCGCCGGCCGCCACCCGCTCGGCAAGCGAGGGGGTTTCCTGCAGTGTGATCTCCGCAGCGGAGACGGGCGCGCCGAGGCCGAGGGCGAAAAGGGCAATGAAGGCGTGTCTGATCATGCGGCACAACTCACGTAATGTCCGGGTTCGATCTCGTGCAGGGGCGGGGCCTGATGGCCCCGATAACCGAAGGGTTCCGGCCAGCATTCCGGGTCACCGGCGCCGCGCGCAACCGCGGCGAGGTCGAGACGACGGTTGACATCCGGCTCGGGCGAGGCGGCGATCAGGGCGATGGTGTAGGGGTGGCGGGGGTTCTCGAACAGCAGCTTGGCCGGCGCCTGCTCGACGATGCGGCCGCGCCGCATCACCGCGACCCGGTCGGCAAGCTCTGCCACCACGGTCAGGTCGTGACTGATGAAAAGATAGCTTAGCCCCATCTCCTTGCGCAGACCCTTGAGCAGATCCAGCACCTGGGCCTGCACCGAGACGTCGAGCGCCGAGGTCGGCTCGTCGCAGACGATCATCTCCGGATCGAGGGCCAGCGCACGGGCGATGCAGATGCGCTGGCGCTGGCCGCCGGAGAAGGCATGCGGGAACCGGCCGAGATGGGCCGGCGACAGCCCCACCTTCTCCATCAGTTCGGCCGCACGCTGCCTGCGTTCGGCCCGCGTGCCCAGACCGTGCACTTCCAGCGGTTCGGTGAGGATGTCGAGCACGGACATGCGCGGCGACAGCGAGGAATAGGGGTCCTGGAACACGATCTGGACCCGGCGGCGAAACGCCTTGAGCCGGGCACGCGTCATCGTCGCGACATCCTGGGTCTCGCCGTCCCGGCCGCGGAAGCCGATCTCGGCGCCGGGATCGGGATCCTCGGCGCGCAGCAGGAGCCGGGCGACGGTCGACTTGCCCGATCCCGACTCTCCCACCACCGCCAGCGTCTCGCCGCGCCCGATGACGATCTCCACATCCTGTACCGCCTGAACCGGGGCGGCCTGCTTGCCCAGCCCCGAGATCCGCCCCGGATAGGTCTTGGACAGATTGCGCGCCCACAGGATCGGGTCGCGCACCTCGCCCAGCCCGCCGGACATGCATTCGGGGATCTTCGGCGCCGCCGCGATCAGCGCCCGCGTATAGCCATGGCCGGGATCGGTCAGGATGACCCGCGTCGGCCCGCTCTCGACCACCTCGCCCCGGCGCATCACCAGCACGCTGTCGGCCATGTTGGCCACCACGCCCAGATCATGGGTGATCATGATCATCGACATGCCGGTGCCGGTCTGCAGCCGCCGCATCAGATCCAGCACCTGGGCCTGGGTGGTCACGTCGAGCGCGGTGGTCGGCTCGTCGGCGATCACCAGATCGGGCCGGCAGACCATCGCCATGGCGATCATCGCCCGCTGGCGCAGCCCGCCCGACAGCTCGAACGGATAGGCGCTCCATGCGCGTTCGGGATCGGGAAAGCCGACCTCGGCAAAGGTCTCCAGACAGATGCGCCTGCCTTCCGCGCCGCTCTTCTTCCGGTGCAGTCTCAACGCCTCGGCCACCTGGTTGCCCACCGTGTGCAGCGGCGAGAGCGAGCTCATCGGCTCCTGAAATATCATCGCGATCCGCCCGCCGCGAATGGCGCGCATGCGCGGCTCGGACAGGCCGAAGAGATCGACTTCCTTGCCCCCGGCGCCGGTCAGCACCGCGCGGCCCGCGGTGATGCGCGCCGCCCTGGGCAGAATGCGCAGGATCGCCTTGCCGGTGACGGTCTTGCCGGAGCCCGATTCGCCGACGATGGCCAGCGACTCGCCGCGGCGCAGGGTCAGGTCGACGCCCTTCACCACCTCCATGGCGCCGGCGCCCGCGCCGAAGCACACCGACAATCCCTCCACACGCAGAAGCGGCGTTACCCGCATGACCCCCTCTGAACGTTCCGGGCACCATCCGCCCCCGTCTTTCTCGGGGAACCACTATCGCAGATCGCGGCGCGCGCCAATCGCTTGTTCGGCTCGCCCGCTCACATCCGCCGTGACCGCGACAGGCCGGCGGCCGGTTCAGCCGGCAAGCTCGCGCCCGCGCGCGGTCGCCGCCGCCACCGCACGCCGCATGAGCTGGCAGAGCCCGGTCTCCTCGTCCATCAGATGCGCGAGCGCCGCCGCCGTGGTGCCGCCCGGCGAGGTGACGTTGATGCGCAGCTGCTCGGGTGTCTCCTCGGCGGTATCGGCCAGCGCCCCGGCGCCGGCCACCATCGCCCGCGCCAGCTCCATCGCCAGCGCCTCCGGCAGGCCCTGCTCGGCGCCGGCGGCAGCCAGACACTCGATGAGATGGAAGACATAGGCCGGGCCCGAGCCCGAGACCGCGGTCACCGCATCCATCTGCGCCTCGCTCTCCAGCCGCACCGTGCGGCCGACCGCGCGCATCAGCGTCTCGGCGAGCCGCATCTCGGCCTCGCCGGCGGCGGCGTTGCCGGCCAGCGCCGAGATCCCGCGCCCGATCGCGGCCGGGGTGTTGGGCATGGCGCGGATCACCGGGGTATCGGTGCCGAATTCCGCCTCCAGCCGCCGGATCGGGGTGCCGGCGGCGATCGACAGCATCAGCGTGCGCCCGCCGCCCAGTTCGGCCAGTTGCGGCAGCGCCTCGTCCATCATCTGCGGCTTGACCGCAATCAGGCAGACTGCCGGTGCCCCCGGCAGCGGCGCGTTCAGATGCAGCCCCTCCCGGGTCAGCCCGGCCAGCCATGCGGAGGGTTGCGGGTCGATGACCCAGACCGCCGCCGGCGACAGCCCTCCCGCGAGCCAGCCCTTCAGCAGCGCACCGCCCATCTTGCCGCAACCCAGCACGACCAGTCCGCGCGCGGTCAGCGAGGAAAAATCGGCCATCGGACACCTCCCGGGCAATTGCGGCCCGGAGGGGCCGGGCGCGTTCAGGCGCGACCGTACGCCTCGGCGATCGCGATGCCAAGCGCGTCCTCGGCCACCCGGTCGCCCCAGCAGACGAGCTGGAAGGCGGGGTAGAAGCGTTCGGAGCTGAGCAGTGCGCCATGCAGCATGTGATCGAGCTGCGCGGCATTGGCGACCGCGCCTCCCTGCAGCGCCAGCCCGTAGCGATAGACCATCAGCCCCTGCGCCCGCCACAGGGTGAACACGCCGGTCCACATCCTGTCATTGGCCAGATCGAGCAGGCGCAGCAGCTCCGGCAGCCGTGCCTCGGGCGGGTCGAGTTCGAAGGTGCAGATCAGCCGCAACACCTCCTCGCTGCCCGCCCAGGCCAGCGAAAGCGAATAGCTGCGCCAGGCGCCCTCGACGGTCATGGAGATCTGGTCCTCGCCGACGCGGTCGAAATCCCAGTCATTGTCCTCGGCCAGCGTCTCGACGATGTCGATGGGATGCTGGTCCTCGATGAAGAGATCGTGCTCGATGCGGTTCATGCCCAACGCTCCCTCTGGTTATGGGCACCCCGGGGATGAAACCACAGGGTGCTGAGAGCTTTTCTAGCTGTCGACGGCGCCAGGAACGCCGACGCAACATATGGTGGGGAGGTTGAGGCGCGCTGTAAAGTGAAATCTTTCTCCCCCAACTGCGGCACGACCGGTTTCGCCGCCGGCCCGATCCTGACCGATGGCGGCGGCGGCGGGTACTCGCCAGTTCCGGGGAAGGCGTGCGGGGATGCCGGCCGGACCGGCAGCCCCTCAGAGCAGCAGGGTCACGATGGTCGGCCAGATCAGCAGCACCGCCAGGGCGAGGATCTGCACGCCGATGAAGGGCAGGAAGCCGCGGAAGATGTCGGTCAGCGAGATGTGCGGCGGTGCCACCGATTTGAGGTAGAACGCGGCCGGCCCGAAGGGCGGCGACAGGAAACTGACCTGCATGTTCATGGTGAACAGCACCCCGAACCAGATCGACACCTGATAGGGCTTGAGCGTGCCGATCAGGCCGATCTCCTCGATCGGCAGCCGCTGCACGATGGGCAGGAAGACCGGGATGATCAGCAGAACGATGCCGACCCAGTCCATGAACGCGCCCATGAACAGCAGGATCAGCATCATGACCAGCAGCACCAGCATGGTCGGCATCTCGGCGCCGACGATGAGGTTGGCGATGTAGCTGGGACCGCCGGCCAGCGTGTAGGACCCCGCCAGCGCCGCCGCGCCGATCGTCACCCAGATGATGGTGCCGGTCGAGCGCAGGGTGCGCATCAGGCTGTCCCAGACCAGCTCGACCGACGCCTCGCCGCGAAACAGCGCGATCAGGAACACCGCCAGCGCCCCCATTCCGGCGGCCTCGGTGATCCCGGTGATCCCGCCATAGATCGAGCCCAGCACCACGCCGATCACCGTGAAGGGCGGAACCAGACCCTTGCCGTGCCGCCAGCCCTCGCGCGAACGCTCGATGCCGAACACGAACAGCGCCAGCACCAGCCCGATTGCCGCGGCAACGCCGAGCCAGGGCAGATGGTGCTGCATGCCCAGGAAGATCGGCTCGACATTCTCGCCCATGTTCACGTTCTGGCCGGAGAAGGTGAAGAACAGCGCGCGCAGGAACAAGAGCGCCGACACCGCCGCCAGCAGCACCGACAGGAAGGCGCCGAACATGCCCAGCTTCTGCAGCGTGCCGGGATCGCCCGGCCGGGGTTCGGGCAGGGGCGCCTGTTCGGGATCGAGCTGGGTGCGGATGACGATGTAGAGGATGATGAAGCTGGCCAGCATGAAGCCGGGCACGAAGGCGGCGGTGAACAGCGCCTTGATCGAGGTCTCGGTGATCAGCCCGAAGATGATCAGCACGATCGAGGGCGGGATCATCGTGCCCAGCGAGCCGGAAACACAGATCGTGCCGATGGCGAGGTTCTGGTTGTAGCCCAGCCGCAGCATCTGCGGCAGGGCGATCAGACCCAGCAGCACCACCTCGCCGCCGATGATGCCCGACATCGCCGCCATGATGATCGCCATCAGCGAGGTGACGATGGCGATGCCGCCGCGCACCCGGCTGAGCCAGAAATCGAGCGAATCATACATCTCCTTGGCGATGCCCGACCGCTCCAGAAGCGCGGCCATGAAGATGAAGAGCGGCACCGATATCAGGACATATTCGGTCATCAGATCGAATATCTTCTGGGTCAGGATGTAGAGCGCGCCGGTCCCCGGCCGGCTGGTCAGCATCCCCTCGCCGAAGGTCCAGGGCGCGGTCAG
>RFIR01000118.1 GCA_003695135.1 Alphaproteobacteria bacterium
AGCCACAGACGCCCGGGCGCCTCATCGCCACGGTGGCAAGCGACGGGAATGTCACGCTGGCCACCCTCGACCCGCTCGGCGCCGGGCTGGCGCCGGGGCCGGACTTCTACGACGCGCTGATGCGCGGGCTGGCGCGCAGCCTTGCCGACTGCCTTGGCCGGGAGTGACCGGCGCATCCGTCACGACCCGAATGCGCGGGGCTTGACGCCCTGCCGGCATCGCTCCATGTCAACCGGGATGTTGAAACCGCCCATCAGCAAGCAGGATCTCGCGCGTGCCGTCGCCGGCCCGTCGGTCGGCGGCAGTTCGGATTTCGACCTCAACCCCGACGTTGCGGCCTCGCTGCCGCCGGGCCGCAGGTTGCGCCCGGCCGCCGTGCTCTGCCCGGTGATCGAGCGTCCCTCCGGCCTGCAGGTGATCCTCACCCGCCGCTCGCACCGGCTGCGCCATCACAGCGGCCAGGTGGCGTTTCCCGGCGGCAAGGTCGACCGCGGCGATGCCTCGCCGCTCGATGCCGCGCTGCGCGAGAGCGAGGAAGAGATCGGGCTGTCGCGCGATCAGGTCGACATTCTGGGGGCCATCGACGGGCACGAGACGGTGACCGGCTTCACCATCACCCCCTTTGTCGGCCTCGTCGCCCCCGATTTCACCCCGGTGCCGGAGGCGGGCGAGGTCGATGAGGTGTTCGAGGCGCCGCTTGATTTCCTGATGGCGCCGGAAAACCACCGCAAGGGCTGGCGCAGCTGGCGCGGCAGCAGGCGCTATTTCTACGAGATGCCCTGGGGGCGGCATTACATCTGGGGCGCCACGGCGCGGATCCTGAAGGGGTTGTCGCTGCGCTTCGCGGCGCTGCCGGCGGAATGAGGATCGAGGCCGACTGGATTTCCGACCCAGCCACCCAGGCGGTGATGGCGGCGCTGACGCAGGATGGCGGCGAGGCGTTCTTTGTCGGCGGCTGCGTGCGCGACACCGTGCTGGGCTTCGAGGTCAAGGATGTCGACATCGCCACCCCCCTCTGGCCCGAGGAGGTGATCCGCCGCATCGAGGCGGCGGGGCTGAAGGCGGTGCCGACCGGCATCGCCCATGGCACCATCACCGCGGTCTCGGACGGACGGCCCTTCGAGGTGACCACCTATCGCCGCGACATCGCCACCGACGGCCGGCGCGCCGTGGTGGCGTTTTCGCGCGACATTGCAGATGACGCACAGCGGCGCGATTTCACCATGAATGCGCTCTATGCCGATGCCGAAGGCGGCATCGTCGACCCCTTGGGCGCGTTTGACGATCTCAAGCACCGCCGGGTCCGCTTCGTCGGCGATCCGGTCAGGCGCATCCGCGAGGATTACCTGCGCATCCTGCGCTTCTTCCGCTTCATCGCCTGGTATGGCAACCGGCTCCATCCGGTCGATCCGGCCGGTCTCGCCGCCTGCGCCACCGAGAAGGCGGGGCTGGCGAAGCTGTCCGCCGAGCGGGTCGGGGCCGAGATCCGCCGGCTGCTCGCCGCCCCCGACCCCACCCAGGCGCTGGAGGCGATGGCCGGGGCGGGCGTGCTGGAAGCGGTGTTGCCCGGCGCGCACATCGAGGACATGCCGGAACTGGTGCGGCTGGAACGGCAGGAGGGGATGGAGCCGCGCTGGATCCGCCGCGCCCGGCTGATGACCGATGCCGAGCTGCAGGCGCTGTTGCGGCTGTCGAACTCCGAGGCGCGCGCGCTGGCGGCGATTACCGCCGCGCTGGCCCGGCCGGAGCCGCCGGCCGCGCGCGGTTTCCGCTGGGGCATCGAGGCGGCCGAGGATGCGGAGCTGATCGAGGCCGCGCGCGGCAAGCCGCTCTCCGAGGACTGGCGGGCCGAGATCGCCCGCGGGGCGGAAAGCGCGTTCCCGCTGGAGGCGCGCGACCTGATGCCGCCGCTCAAGCCGGGGCCGGAGCTGGGCGCGGCGCTGCACCGGCTGCGCGAGGCGTGGATCGCCTCGGACTTCACCCTCGATGCCGATGCGCTGAAGGCCCGGCTGTGAGCGTCTGCGCACCCCCTGTCCCACGGTGGCGGGCATGCTGAGCTTTGCCGTCGCGGTGTTCCTGCTGATCGTCACGCCGGGGCCGGGCGTGCTGTCGGTGGCCGGCGTCGGCTCGGGCTTCGGCGCGCGGGCCGGGGCGCGCTACATCGTCGGGCTGTTTCTGGGCAACAATCTGGTCGGCGCGGCGGTGATCTCGGGCCTCGCGGCGCTGGTGCTGGCCATACCTTACATGCGCGGCGTGCTGCTCGTCGCGTCGCTCGCCTATCTGGTCTGGCTTGCCGCCCGCATCGCGCTGGCCGGCTCGCGCATCGCCTTTCACGCCGCCGAGATCGCGCCCGGCATCCGCGACGGCATCGCGCTGCAGATGGTCAACCCCAAGGCCTATGCCGTCAATACCGCGCTCTATTCGGGCTTTGCCTTCATGCCGGCCAACCCCACCGCGGAAGTCGCGATCAAGATACTGATTCTCAACGCGATCTGGATCGTGCTGCATTTCCTGTGGCTGGGGATCGGCATCGGCATCCGCCGCATGGCGCTGCCCGGCCGCATCCAGCGGCTGGTCAATCTGGGCATGGCCGCGACCATGCTGGGCGTGGTCGCGCTGGCGCTGGTGGCGGGTGCGGGAGGCTGACAGCGGCCCCGCGCCTCGCGACCCCCGCCGGTTCAGCGGCCCATCCAGCCGCCATCGACCACCAGGATCTCGCCATTGACATAGTCCGACGCGGCCGAGGCGAGAAACACCACCGGCCCGGCGAAATCGCGCGGCTCGCCCCAGCGGCCCTGCGGGATGCGCTCAAGGATCGCCTTGTAGCGGACGGGATCGTTGCGCAGCGCCTCGGTATTGTCGGTGGCGATATAGCCCGGGGC
>RFIR01000119.1 GCA_003695135.1 Alphaproteobacteria bacterium
AGGCAATGGAGGGGCGCTGGTGCCGGCTGGAGCCGCTGGACCCGGCCCATGCCGCCGATCTTCATGCAGCGTTCAACGAGGATCGCGAGGGACGGATCTGGACCTATCTGCCCATCGGCCCCTTCCCGTCGCTCGACGCCTATCGCGACTGGGTCGAACAGGCCGCCGCCAGCCCCGACCCGATGTTCTTCGCCATCCTCGTGCAGGGCCGCGCGCTGGGCCATGCCAGCTATCTGCGCATTGCTCCGGCCGCGGGTTCCATCGAGGTCGGATTCATCAACTACGCCCCGGCCCTGCAGCGCAGCCCGGCCGCGACCGAGGCGATGCATCTGATGATGGCCCGCGCCTTCGCGCTGGGCTATCGCCGCTACGAATGGAAATGCGACGCGCTCAACGCCGCCTCGCGCCGGGCGGCGCTGCGGCTGGGGTTCCGCTTCGAGGGCGTCTTCCGCCAGGCCACGGTCTACAAGAACCGCAACCGCGACACCGCGTGGTATTCGGTGATCGACAGCGAATGGCCGGCGCTGGATGCCGCCTTCACCCGCTGGCTCGATCCGGCGAATTTCGGCCCGGACGGGCAGCAGAAAACCCGGCTTTCGGAGCTGACCGCCGCCTTGCGGCCGGCGTCAGATGACGCGGACGGCGCGAAATCTTGACCGCCCGGAAACGCTGATTTTCCTTGCACCACTTGCCCCGGCTGCCGCAACATGGGGCGCCGGTCGCAATCGGCCGCGACCAACGACCCGCATGACGACGATTTCGCAACGGAGAGCACTTGGCGCCAACCGTCCTGCAGACCACGAGCCATTCCGAAGGGTCAGAAGCGCTCGTGGAGTTTTCCGACAACCGCCTTCTCATCGATCTGTGCGGCGAATTCGACCGCAACCTCGCCCAGATCGAGCAGGCGCTCGACATCACCATCCTGCGCAAGGGCAACAACCTGGTGCTGCTGGGACCGGAGGCCGACACGGCGCGCGGCGCAGCACTGCTGCGCGCGCTCTATGAACGGCTGGAGCAGGGGCGCAGCGTCACGCCCGCCGACATCGACGCGGCGCTGCGGCTGGAGCGGCCCGAGATCGAGCGCCGCGCCCCCGATGCCCGGCAGTTCGACCTGTTCGGCGGCGGCGAGATGGAAATCCGCACCCGCAAGCGTGTGGTCGAGCCGCGCTCGCCGGCCCAGCGCGCCTATGTCAAGGCGCTGTTTCGCGACCAGCTCGTGTTCGGCATCGGCCCGGCCGGAACCGGCAAGACCTATCTGGCGGTGGCCGTGGCGGTGGCGATGTTCATCGAAGGCGCGATCGACCGCATCGTGCTGTCGCGCCCGGCGGTGGAGGCGGGCGAGCGGCTCGGCTTCCTTCCCGGCGACATGAAGGAGAAGGTCGACCCCTACATGCAGCCGCTCTATGACGCGCTGGGCGATTTCCTGCCCGGCCGCCAGCTGGCGCGGATGATGGAGGAAAACCAGATCGAGATCGCGCCGCTTGCCTTCATGCGCGGGCGCACGCTGTCGAATGCCTTCATCGTGCTCGACGAGGCGCAGAACGCCACCGAGATGCAGATGAAGATGTTCCTCACCCGCATCGGCGAGGGCTCGCGCATGGCGGTGACCGGCGACGTCACCCAGATCGACCTGCCGCATGGTACGCGCTCGGGGCTGGTGCAGGCCAGCCGGCTGCTGGAGGGGGTCGAGGGTGTCAGCCTGATCCGCTTCGGGGCGCGCGACGTGGTGCGCCATCCGCTGGTCGCCCGGATCATCGAGGCCTATGACAAGGACCGGCCAACTGCCGCTGACTGAGATCGACATCGCCGACCGCCGCTGGCGGGCGCTGGATCTGGCCCGGCTTGCCGAGACCGCGCGGCGTGCGGCGCTGGAGGCGGCGGGGCTCGATCCGTCGGCCTATTCGATCAGCCTGCTTGCCGCAGACGATGCCCGGCTCGCGGAGCTGAATGCGCGGTTCCGCGGGCGCGAGACGGCCACCAACGTGCTGTCCTGGCCGGCCTTCCCGCTTGCCCCGCCGCAGCCGGGCGCCCGACCGCCCGCGCCGCCGCCCGCCAGCGCCGCCGACCCGGTATCGCTGGGCGACATCGCCCTGTCCTGGGACCGGCTCGTCGCCGAGGCCGCCGGGGCCGGCATTGCGCCGCGCGATCACGCGCTGCATCTGGTGTTGCACGCCACGCTGCATCTTCTGGGCTACGACCACGCCACCGATGCCGATGCGACGCTGATGGAAGGGTTGGAGTCACGAATACTTGTCAGGATGGGGGTCAAGGACCCATATTGTAACCCGGGCCCGGCAGAGGGGCCGCACTTCAGGCTGGAGACATGAACCGAGAACCCGACGGATCGTCCCGCCCCCAGGGATGGGAGCAGGCATCCGCCAGCGACCCGGCAGAGGACGGGTCACAACCCTCGCTCCTCGCGCGACTGTTTCACTTTCATCGCCGCGGAGAGGAGCCGGGAAACAACCTCAACGGACAGAGCACCGCGCAGGCACCGCTGACCGGCAGGCTGGCGCTCAACCTGCGTGCCATGCGCGCCAAGCGGGTCGATGACGTCGCCATTCCCCGCGCCGACATCATCGCGGTGCCCGACGACATCCCGTTCGACGAGCTCATCGAGGTGTTCCGCAAGACGACGATGACGCGGATACCGGTCTATCACGAAACCCTCGACGATCCGGTGGGCTTCGTGCATCTGAAGGATCTCGCGCTGGGCTATGCCTTCGCAAAGGACGACAGGAAACTCGATCTGGGCGAACTGATCCGCCCGATCCTCTACGTCCCGCCCTCGATGCCGCTATTCGCACTGCTGCAGAAGATGCAGCGCGAACGCTGCCACATGGCGCTGGTCATCGACGAATATGGCGGCGTGGACGGGCTGGTGACCTTCGAGGATCTGGTCGAGCAGATCGTCGGCGAGATCGATGACGAACACGACGTTGCCGATCCGGTCCCCTGGCGGCTGGAGGCGCCGGGCGTCTATCTGACGCTCGCCCGCGCCCAGCTGTCCGAATTCGAGGAGGCCACCGGGGTGCGGCTGTTGCCCGAGGATGCCGACGAGGATGTCGACACGCTGGGCGGGCTGGTCTTCGTGCTGTCGGGCCGGGTGCCGGAACGCGGCGAGGTGATCCGGCACCCCGACGGGCATGAATTCGAGGTGGTCGAGGGCGATGCCCGCCGCGTCAAGCGGCTGCGGGTCCGCCTGCAGCCGCTGGCCGGCCTGCGCCGCGCGGCCGAATAGACCCCAACCGTGCAGGAGACGCTGGCCGAACCCGCGGCGCGCGTCGGTCGGCGCGGCTGGACCCTTGCCCTCGCCGCGCTGGCCGGGCTGGGGCTGAGCTTCGCACAACCGCCCTGGGGCCTGTGGCCGCTGGTGTTTCCCGCCGTCGCGGCGCTGGCCTTCATGCACGGACGGGCGGGCGCGCAACAGGCGGGCTGGCTCGGCCTCGCGGCCGGGACGGCCTATTTCGGCGCCGGGCTCTACTGGATTGCCGAGGCCTTCTTCGTCGATGCCGCCCGCCATGGCTGGATGGCGCCCTTCGCGGTGCTGTTCATGGCGGTGGGCATGGCGCTGTTCTGGGCGCTGCCCTTCCGGATTGCCGCCCGACACCCCACCCGCCCGGCACTGCAGCCGCTCTGGCTCGCCGCGCTGTGGGCGGCGGCGGAATTCGCCCGCGCCAATATCCTGACCGGCTTTCCCTGGGCGCTGAGCGCCTATGCCTGGGTCGAGACGCCGCTGGCACAGGTGGCGAGCCTGATCGGCCCGCACGGGCTGGGCCTCGTCACGCTGCTGGCCGCCTGTGCGCTCGCCCTTCCCGGTCGCAGATTG
>RFIR01000120.1 GCA_003695135.1 Alphaproteobacteria bacterium
CAGCGTCACCAGCCCCCTGATGCCGGCCGAGCCGTCATCGGTGCAGATGATCAGCTCGTCGCAGACGCCGCGGAACTTGTCCTCCCAGAAGATCAGATCTCGGTTGCGAAAGCCGACCACGCCGATGACATAGGCGCCGTTGTCGTGAAAGGCGCGCGCCTGTGGAAAGATCGGCGCCACCCCCAGCCCGCCGCCGACCACCACGACCTTTCGCGCGTCGCTGATCTCGCTGGGATTGCCCATCGGTCCGACCATGCCGTAGAGGCTGGTGCCGGGAACGCATCGGGCCTGCATCTCGCGGGTGGACTTGCCCACCGCCTGCACCACCAGCGTGATGGTGCCGTCTGCGCGGTCGAAATCGGCGATGGTCAGCGGGATGCGCTCGCCATGCTCATGGGTCAACACGATGACGAACTGCCCCGGTTTTGCCGCCCGCGCCATGGCCGGGTGTGAGACGTTCAACAGGAAGGTCGTGTCGGAGAAATCCTCGCGTCCGACGATCTCGAAGCCGGTGGCCTTGCCCAGATCGCGGCCGGGATCGGGCGGTCCCGAACCGGAGGAAGGTTCAGGCCGTGGCGAATCGCTCCCCTTACTCGTCATGATCGAGCTCCCGAGGGGTCAGATGACGGCGCGAAGCTAACGCCCGTTGCGGGGCCCCGTTATGATCCAAATCAATTCCGGGCGCGTTTCCGCGCGAAAGTGACGGGGTGGTCGCGCGGCGAGCACGGGACCGGCCGAGCGGCTGGATCGGCGCGGGCCGCGCCGCCGCTCACCGCCTCTCAGACCACCTGCCCAAATCACTGACCGCTGCCCGGCTTCGTGCCGAGAGCGGGGCGATGGTGTCGGGGTCGTTGGCGTGGACGATCCGGGCCACACGGCTATTGCAGATGATCGCCCGGCAGCCGTCAGGGCGCATTCCGCCGAGCTGAAGGCGAATGCGCCGTAGGGCCGGGCGAAAACCCTCGCCCATGTGCAATGACTGGAATGCACCTGCAATACATGAATGCAGGCGGGTTCTAGAATAACACAAGGCTCTGCAAGGATCATGGCTGCGTGCCCTTAAAGTAATTAGAAAATAATTCCCCAATCAATATTTACCAAACAGGTGAAAATCATGGATAATCGCCGCCGGCGCCGCATTTCGCGGTGCCCGAGAGGAACGACGGGGTCTGGCCAGCGGAGTTTCGCAGGGCTCTCCAGAAAGAGACCCCTGCGAAACTCCGGCACCAATGCAAGCCGCTGAATCGGCCCGGTTTCCGGTCATCATGATCGCGCGTGCATAAAGTAATTTTTAAGTAATTCCCAAACCAATATTTTCAAATCAACAGTGAAAATGAGAAGAACGCCCATGGCGCCGCGCACGCGCGCCGGACCGATAGCGCCCGCCATGGGGGCGCTGCCCGGGCGGCTCATCGATGTGGACGCCACGCAAACCGAAAGGGCTGTGCCCTTGAAACTTCATGAAGGTTCAGCCGGGTCGGATCGCCCCGCCGGCCCGGCCCTGCGCCGTCTGCAGCACTGCCAGCAACCCTTTCAGCAGCGCCGTCGGCGTCGGCGGGCAGCCGGGGATGTGCAGATCGACCGGCAGCACGGCACCGACCCCGCCCTCGATCGCATAGCTGCCGGCAAAGCAGCCGCCGTCGCGGGCGCAGTCGCCGGCGGCGATCACCCATTTCGGCTCCGGCGTCGCGTCATGGGTGCGCCGCAGCGCCTCGGCCATGTTCTTCGTCACCGGCCCGGTGACCAGCAGGATGTCGGCATGGCGCGGCGAGGCGACGAAATGCAGCCCGAAGCGTTCCAGATCGTAGAAGGCGTTGCCGAGCGCATGGATCTCCAGCTCGCAGCCATTGCAGGAGCCGGCATCGACCTGGCGGATCGCGAGGCTGCGGCCAAGCCGTTTGCGCGCCGCTTCTGCGACCGCTTCGCCCAGCGCCGTCAGGGCGGCGTCATCGACTGCCGGCGCGGCCTCGGTGGCCGGGCGGCGCAGCAGACCCTCAAGCAGAAAGCGATTCATCGCGGTCCCCATAAAGGCTCGACGAATTTGCTTGGGCGCCATCGGCGAGCCGGATCACAATTGTACGAAACAGCCGACATCCGCCTCGCCCGGGCCACAGCCCGGGCGGCGCCCGACCCTCCCCCCGGGAGGGCGCATTGATACTTCCAGTCACGGGCCTGATCGGCAGGCAAGACCGAACGTTCCTTGCAGCCCCTGCCATCCTGACGCGCCCTCCCAGGGTCGGGCACCGCCCTCGAGGATGGCTTCGGAGGTGTCGCGCAGGGTTTCATGGAATGACATCGACCCCCTAGAGATCATGCCCGGAATAGGAGCAGTTGAACGACTTGTTGCACAGCGGGAAGTCGGCGATGATGTTGCTCTCGATCACCGCTTCCAGAAGCGGCCACTGGAACCAGGACGGATCGCGCAGGTGGCAGCGGGCGATGGTCCCGTCGGCATCGAGCGCCAGCCAGACCATGATGTCGCCGCGGAAGCCCTCGACGAGGCCGAGCCCGCAGGACGCCGCGCCGGTATCGGGCAGCGTGCGGATCACCGGTCCGGCCGGCATCTGGCGCAGGCATTGACCGATCAGCGACAGGCTTTGCCGGATCTCCTCGATCCGCACCCAGATGCGGGCATTGACATCGCCGTCCACGCGCAGCGGCACGGTGAAGTCGAGCCGGTCATAGGGGGCATAGGGCAGATCGCGCCTGGTGTCGAAATCGCGGCCCGAGGCGCGCCCGATCACCCCGCCCGCGCCGAAGCGCGCGGCGAGCTCAGGCGCCAGCCGACCGGTGGTGACGGTGCGGTCGAGCAGCGAGGGGGTGCCGTCATAAAGCTCCACCAGCGGCTCGAAACCGGTGGCGATCTCGTCCACCAGCCGGCGCAGCGTATCGGAACCCGGCCCGGAAAGCTCGGCAGAGACTCCGCCCGGCACGATGCAATCGCGCATGAAGCGGTGGCCGAATGCGGCATCGGCCGCGCGCAGAACCTTCTCGCGCAGCATGGCGCAATGGGCCAGCATCATGGCGAAGGCGGCATCGTTGCAGATGGCGCCGAAATCGCCGAGATGGTTGGCCAGCCGCTCCAGCTCGGCCATCAGCGCCCGCAGCCACAACGCGCGATCGGGCGGCAGCGCGCCAAGCGCCGCCTCCACCGCCTGGGCATAGGCCCAGGCATAGGCGACCGTGCTGTCGCCCGAGACCCGGCCGGCGATCTCGGCGCCGCGGGCCAGCGAGGCGCCCTGCATCAGGCGCTCGATACCCTTGTGGACATAGCCCAGCCGCTCCTCCAGCCTCACCACGGTCTCGCCCTGGGCGGTGAAGCGGAAATGCCCCGGCTCGATGATGCCGGCATGAACCGGGCCGACCGGGACCTGATGCAGGCTTTCGCCCTCCACGGGC
>RFIR01000121.1 GCA_003695135.1 Alphaproteobacteria bacterium
ACCGCGGCCAGGAAGCGTTGGTCGCGGAACTGGCTGAACTTCGCCACGTTCTTCAGATCGATCCAGGCCAGATCGGCCAGATCGCCCGAGCGCAGCAGATGCGGGTTCTCGATCTCCAGCCCCGCCGGCAGCGGATCGTTGACGATGAGCCGCGCGCTGCTGTCACGCTCCGGCGTCACCGTCAGCACCGCCACCAGCCGCGTATTGCGCGGGATCGCCGTCATATCGACCGGCTTGCCGTCGAGCGTGTAATAGGCGCGCTCGATCTTGTAGCCATCTCCGCCCGCCGGTTCCGGCTGGTCGGGCACGCCGAACACGGTCAGCACCGCGTCGAGCTGCTCCGCCCCGGCATTCTCGATCACCATGCGCATGCCGGGCGCCTGTTCGACGATCCGGGTCAGCGGGCCGCGCATCGGCACCCCATCGAGCAACACATCGCCCTCGCGCGCCTCCTCGATCAGCGCATGCGCGGCCAGCAGCGCCCAGGCGTTTTCCTGCGTCGAGCGAAGGGAGGGGCGCAGGGTGACCGGCGCGGCCAGCCGCAGCAGCGCACCGCGGTCCACCGCCTCGCTGCGCGCCTCCGATGCCAGCGTCAGCACCGCCGCCGCATCGCGGGACCGGCTGCCGTAATCGACCCGCCACACCGTGTCATCGGCCTCGGTCTTGGTCAGATCGAGGCTGGCGAGGCGGAACATGGCATCGGCCCGCCGCTGGTCGCCGTAATAGGCCAGCGCCAGCCCCAGCTGCGCCTTGGCCAGCGGCGTGGCGAAATCGCGCCCCTTGATGTCGGCATAGTAGCGCAGATCGCCGATCGAGGCGGCGTTCTCGCGCGCCAGCACCATCAGCGCATAGGCGATCGCCTCGCCGCCCTTCTCGAACTCGCCGGCATAGCTGATCTGGTTGCGCAGGTTGATCAGCGCCAGCCGGAAGGCGGTGTCGGGCACGTCGTGGCCGAGCGCCCGCGCCCGCGACAGGAAGTCGGTGACATAGGCGTCGAGCCAGAAATCGCCCGTATCGGGATACCACAGCCCGAAGGCGCCGGAGGCGGACTGGTTGGCCAGCACCGCGCGGATCGACTGTGCGATGCGTTCCTGCGTCCGGTCATGGCCCGACAGCCCCATCGCCCGGGCGACATCGGCCAGATAGAGCAGCGGCATCGCCCGCGAGGTGATCTGCTCGGTGCAGCCATAGGGGTAGCGGTCGAGCGCGGCCAGCAGCCCCGGCGCATCGAAGCGCGCCAGCGGCCCGATGGCGAAGGTCGCCCGCCCGGTGCCGGGCACGATGCCGTCAAAGGCCTGATCGTCGAGCAGGAGCCGCCCGCCATTCGCGGCCAGCGGGATGCGGCTTTGCCGCGCGATCTCGGGATCGTTGACGCGCACCGGCACGGTCACCGCCTTGGTCAGCCGCTTGCCGTCGGGCGTGACCAGACCGATGCGGATCTCCGGATCGCCGATGGCGGTGGCCGACAACGGAATCGCCAGCATCGCGCGGGCGCCCGTCTCCAGCACCACCTCGCCGCTGAGCCCGGCGGGGATGGACAGGGCCGGATCGGCATCGATGGTGACCTTCATCGCACCTGCC
Source organism: Alphaproteobacteria bacterium (assembly GCA_003695135.1). Lineage (GTDB taxonomy): Bacteria > Pseudomonadota > Alphaproteobacteria > Rhodobacterales > Rhodobacteraceae > J013. Next base: position 1,582 of record RFIR01000121.1, read on the forward strand.
GGTCCCTTGACATGGGCAAGCTCGATCCCCAGCACCGTGCGGTCGCCGGGGGCGAGGAAGCGCGGCGTCGCGGTGGTGATCACCACCGGATCGCGCACCAGCACGTCCCTTTCCGCCTGACCCACCGCATCGGCCGACCACACCACCGCCATCAGCCGCAGCGTGCCGTTGAAATCGGGCAGATCGAAGCGGGCATGCGCCATGCCCTCGGCGTCGATCTCGATGGGGCCGGAGAAGAAGGCGACAAGCTCGTCAGTGGGCGGGGTGGCGCTGGAGCGGTCGAGCTCGCCATCGCCGCCGGAGCGCAACAGCCCCCGATCACCCTGCAACCCGTCGATCAGCCGGCCATAGAGATCGCGCATCTCCACCCCGAGCTTGCGCTGGCCGAAATAGTAACCGGCGGGATCGGGGCTCTTGAAGCCGGTAACGTTGAGGATGCCGAGATCGATGGCGGCGATGGTGGCCCAGGCCCGGGTTCCGGGCGCGAGGCCCGCGACCTTCAGCGACACATCGACCGGCCGGCGCGGGGCCACCTCATCGGGCATCTCGAAACGCGCATCGAGCCGCGCCGCACCGGGATCGACCCCGGCCCAGGCGATGCCGATGGCGCGTTCGGGGTTCCGTTTCGCGGGCGCGTCCAGCGGGCGGATCAGCGTGGCCGAGACATAGGCACCCGGCCCCCAGTCCTCGGTCACCGGCACGTCGATCACGGTTTCGCCGGCCTCGATGCGCCGGGTCTGCATGTCGATCAGCCGGTCGGAGAGCACCTGCACCAGCAACAGCCCGGCCTCGCGAGCCGATACGCGCAGCTTCGCGGTATCGCCGGGGCGGTAGGCGGGCCGGTCCAGCCCGACCTCCAGCCGGTCGGGCGTGTCGGTTCCGGTTTCGGGCGCGTACCAGCCGGCCCAGAATTCGTGGCTGGCCGCGATCGCGCCGTCATCGAGGCTGACCAGCTTCAGCTCGTAGCGGCCCCATTCCACCGGCGCCTCGATCCGGGCGAGCTTGCCGGCCTCAAGCGAGACCTCGCCCGAGGCGATGCGGCTGCGGCGGGTGATCGGCTCGTAATGCCACTGGCCATCGACCTGATACCACTGCCAGCGCCGCTCGACCCGGTTGAGGGTCCAGCCGACATGCGGCAGGTCCACCGGCTTGAGATCGGTGCCGACGGCGGCAATCTCGAATCGGGCCGGCGCGCTTTCGGGGGCGACATCCTCGAACAGCGGCCGGATGCCCAGGAGCGTCCGGGTCGGGGCGAGCGGCCGGGTGACCTTCCGTTCCACCGGCCGGCCGGAGCCTTCGCGAAGCCGCACCACCGCCGTCAGCATCAGCGGCCGGCTGACCGCGGGCAGCTCGGGCAGGATCAGCGGCAGGCTGGCCTTGCCTTCGTCATCCGTCGCCACCACCGGCAGGGATTCGGCGCGCATCGGCACGCTTTCGTCGAAACGGCCGAACAGCATGCGCGGGAATCCCGGCAATTCGCGGGTCGCGGTGATGCGGACCTCGCCCTCCACCATCAGACCGGCGCCCGGTGCGCCGTAGAGGAAGCGCGCGGCGAGCGCCATCGGCGGCGGCGCATCGGTGGCGATCACCCCCTCGGGCAGATCGAGATCGAAATCGATGCGTTCGGGGACGAAATCCTCCACCAGGAAGCTGGCGGAGGCGAGCGGCACGGCGTTCGGATCGGCATGGAGCGCCAGCCGCCAGGTGCCGCGCATGGCCGATCCGGGCAGCGCCTCGCTCAGCACATGCCCGCCCGCACCCTGATCGGGCAGCACGATGCGCGCGTGTTCGACCCCGTCGGGGCGGGTGAGGATGGCGGTGAGCGTCAGCCCTTCGACCGCCCTGGCCTGCGCGTCGCGGGCAAGGATGGTGGCGTTGAGCGTCTCGCCCGGCCGGTAGACGCCGCGATCGGTGGTGACGAACAGATCGACCGGCGGCGGCGATTCGCGCCCGGCCACCCCGCGATCGGACAGATCGAAGGCGGCGTCGGTGAGGTCGAGATAGACGAAGTCCTCGCCGCCTTCAGTTTCGGCGGTGACCAGCGCCGGCGCCATGCCGCCCTTGCCGCGCAGCAGGCCGGGCGGGAACAATGCATGGCCATCGTCATCGGTGACCGCCTCGGCCAGCAGCTCGTTGCTGGTGGCGATCAGGCGGAGGGTGACGCCGGCGCGCGCCGAGGTGTCCGACAGGCTGCGGGCGAAGACATGCAGCCCGTCATTGCCCTTCAGCGTGGCCAGGCCGAGATCGGTGACCACGAACCATTGCGTCGCCGCCTGCTGCCAGTCCTTGGTCTGGTCAGGCACGCGTGCGGTCAGCACATAGATCCCGGGTTTGAATTCGCGCACCGCATCGCCGATCGGCAGCGCGGTGGTCACGTCCTCGTTGAGCCGCCGCTGGACCCTGCCGGTCCCCTGCCAGACCGGCTCGCCCATCCTGTCGGCCAGCCGGTTCTCGGCATAGCGGTCGAGGCTGCGCCCCACCAGCCGGTCGCGGATGGCCGGCATCAGGTTGCGATCGCCGATGCGGTGGATGCGCAGCTCGACCTCGTCGGTATTCACCGTGACCACCGGGATGGCGGCATCGGGCGATTTCGGCAGCACATAGGCGCGGCCGGTGAAGCGCACCGAGGGCGTGCGGTCACGCACGTAGAATTCCAGATCGACCGGCCGGCGCAGCACTTCGCCGGTGGCCGAGGGCAGGGCGGTGCGCAGGGTCAGACGGTAGGTCTGGCCGTGCTTCAGCCCGCTGATACACAGTTCGTGGCCCGACGCCTCCACCGGCAGGGCCGGCCCATCCATGCGCACGAAATCAGCATAGTCGACCCCGGCCTCGAGCAGCGGGTCGGAGAAAACCATGCACACGCGCGGCTCGCGCGCGTCGGAATCGACCCGGTGTTCGGTCATGCGGAAGCCGTAGAGCCTTTCGGCCCGCTCCAGCGCCTCGGCGGTCATGTCGTTGGGCTCGATGCTCTG
>RFIR01000122.1 GCA_003695135.1 Alphaproteobacteria bacterium
GGCATGGTCTGGATCGAGGCGAAATAGAGCGTGCGGTCGGCCCAGACGAGGAAAACGCCGGGCTCGGCGAACAGCGCCGGCTCCTCGATGCCGATCGAGGTCTTGCCGCGCCCGGTGGAGATGTAGAGCCCCCAGTCGCGCGCCGTCTGCAGTTTCAGGCCATAGGCCATGCGCAGGACCTTCAGCTCCAGCCGCTGCGTCATTTCCTCGGCGCGCTCGCGCGTATCGGTCGAAAGCGCCAGCGTGCGCACGCCCTTCGCCTCGAACTCCGGCGTCAGCCGGTCGAGCTCGCGCAGATAGCCGGCGCAGATCGGGCAATGGGCGCCGCGATGGACCACCAGAAGGGTGCCGCGCTCTGCCTCCTGCCGGTCGAGATCGAATTCGCCGCCGCCAACCAGCGGCAGGGTCAGGGCGGGTGTCTTTCGACGCGGGATCAACATGCAGGTCTCCTTGGCGCTGCCAAAGACTGTCACGCCCGGTCGGATTTACCCGCCCGGAAAGCGAAGCGAACCGGGCATGCGCCCGTTCGACCGCTCTTCTCGCGCCATGGCGTTCGCGGCCTCACCCCCACAGGCGGGCGCATTCGCGCCCACCCGGGCGGTCGCATGCCCTACGTCGGGGACTGACGCAAATACAGATGAACGGAACTCTTTCCATATCCGCCGGAGCGGTGTAGCGCCAGCGACCGGCGCCGACCCTCGCCCATCCGTGATGAAGCGTGCGCCTGCGAGGGAGCCGGACACCCCCGGTCAATAAGCGGTAATGCCGCCATCGATCGCCAGCGCCTGCCCGGTCATGAAGCTGTTGGCGGGCGAGGCGGCCCACAGGATCGCCTGCACCACCTCGCCGACCTCGGCCAGCCGCCGCATCGGCACGCCGCGCACCAGCTGCGCCTCGGCCTCGGCGCGGTCGGGGGCATCGCGCAGCGGGTCCTCGGCCATCGGCGTGCGCGCGAAGGAGGGGCAGACCGCGTTCACGCGAATGCCGCGCCTTGCGTATTCGGTCGCCGCGGTCCGGGTCAGCCCCACCACCCCATGCTTGGCCGCGGCATAGATCGACAGAGTCGGCGCGCCCACCAGCCCGGCCACCGAGGCGGTGTTGACGATCGCCCCGCCGCGGCCGGTCGCGCGGTACTGCGCCTCCATCTGCGGCAGCTGCGCCTGCAGCGCCCAGAACACGCCCAGAAGATCGACCGCGACCACCTTGCGCGCGGTCGCCTCGTCGATCTGGGGGATACGCCCCTGCGGATGGGCGATGCCGGCATTGTTGATGGCGATGTCGAGCCGCCCGAACGCTGCGACCGCCTCCGCCACCAGATCGTGCGACAGCCGCGGCTCGGCGACGTCGCCGGCCAGCGCCCGGCATTCGACACCGCCTGCCGCCAGCCCGGCCCGGACCGACTCCAGCCCGTCGGCATTCAGGTCGGATATCACCAGCCGTGCGCCCTGCGCGGCCAGCTGGCGCGCGGTTTCCGCGCCGAAGCCGCTCGCCGCCCCGGTGACCAGCACGCTGAGGCCCGAAAATTCCGCCGCCATCGCTCAGCCCCCGGCAAAGAGGTTGGGCGGGCCCATCACATGCATGCCGCCATCGAGCGGCAGCACCGCGCCGGTGGTATAGCTGCCGCCGCGCCCGGCGAGGTAGAGGAGCGCCCCGGCAATGTCGCCCGGCTGGCCGACCCGGCCCAGCGGCACGTTGCGGCCGACCTTCTGCTGCTGTTCCTCGCTGCCGATGGCAAAGCGGGTCATGCGTGACGGGAACGGCCCCGGCGCGATGGCATTGACGGTGATGTGCCGGCCCGCCAGTTCGGCGGCGAGGATGCGGGTGAGGTGATGCACCCCGGCCTTGGAGACGGCATAGGAATAGGCGCCCTCGGCCAGCGGCACCGTGCCCATCACCGAGCCGGTATTGATCACCCGCGCCGGATCCTCGGGCGTCGCCGCGGCGTCCATGAGCGGCAGCACCGCACGGGTCAGGGTGAAGAGCGCCGCGACGTTCACCGCCATCACCCGTTCCCACTGCGCGTGGGGAAAGGTGGCGAAGGGCTCGCCCCAGGTGATGCCGGAATTGTTGTGCAGGATGTGCAGGCGGTCCGTGCGCGCGGCCACCGCCCCGGCCAGCGCCTCGATGCCGGCCTCGGTCGAGACATCGCCGCCGAAACCCTCGACCGAGCCCGCGTGACCCAGCCCATTGATCTCCTCCGCCGCCCTCTCGCAGGCATCGGCCTTGCGCGAGGCGATCAGCACCCTTGCCCCGGCCATCGCCAGCGCCTCGGCGGCCATGCGGCCGATGCCGCTCGCCCCGCCGGTGACCAGAGCCACCTTGCCCGAAAGACCGAACAGATCGTCGATTGTTCTCGTCACGCCATCCTCCCGCACCCGGCCCGACGCCACGTCAGGCGAGGCTCTGCTTGACTTCCCGGCCGCGAGAATGGCTTGAATGGCGCGCATGCGAAACCCCTCCCGACCGGTGACGTTGCGAAAGGACATGGCGATGACTGTGCCCGAACGGATGACGGCGCTCGTTCAGCGTGGCGAGGGCTATGCCGGCCCGGAGGAAGGCGGCGCCCTGTCGCGGACCCTGGAGGCACCGGCGCGGTTCCTGAGCCTCGCCGAGATCCCGGTGCCGAAACCCGGGCCGGGACAGGTGCTGATCCGGGTCAGCCATGCCTCGGTCAACCCCTCCGACATCGCCTTCGTGCAGGGATTCTACGGCCAGCCGCGGGTCAAGGGCGCGCCGGCCGGTTTCGAGGGCGTGGGCGAGGTGGTGGCCGGCAACGGATTCTACGCCCGCCAGCTGGTGGGTGCGCGGGTGGCCTTCGCGGTGGTGCCGGGCGGATCGGGCGCTTGGGCCGAATACGCCGTCACCGCCGCCAGCGCCGCGATCCCGCTGATGCGCGAGGTTCGCGACGAGGACGGTGCGGCGCTGATCGTCAATCCGCTGACCGCGGCGGCGCTGGTGGACATGGTCCGGCCCGGCGGCGGTTTCATCGCCACCGCCGCGGCCAGCCAGCTCGGCAAGCTGATGGCGGGGCTGGCGCGGCAGACCAGCCGCAGGATGATCGCGGTGGTGCGGCGGCAGGAGGCGATCGCGACGCTGCAGGATCTCGGCGCCACCATCGCGCTGGACGAGACCCATGCCGATTTCCACGACTATCTCGGGGGCGAGATCAGGCGGGTGCGGCCGATCCATCTCTTTGATGCGGTGGCCGGCGGACCGACGCCGCAGGCGATCTTCCGCGCCATGGGCAAGCGCGCGCGCTGGGTGATCTACGGCCAGCTCGACGCCACCCCGCCGCAGATCGAGATGCCGGGGCAGCTGATCTTCATGGACAAGCGCATCGAGGGATTCTGGCTGGTGGGCTGGATGAACCGCACGCCGCTGCTGAAGAAGCTGATCACTGTGCGGCAGGTGCAGAAGCGCTTCATCGAAGGCGTGTGGCACACCGATATCGGCGCCGTCCTGCCGCTCTCCGATGTGCTGTCGCGCCTGTCCGCCGAGCTGAGCCGCCCCGATCACAAGGTCCTGATAGCCATGGAGAAGCGCTGATGGCCCTGCCGCCGGTCTTCGACACGCTGCGCCTGCCGGTGGTGGCGGCGCCGATGTTCATCATCTCCAATCCCGATCTGGTCATCGCCCAGTGCAAGGCCGGCATCGTCGGCAGCTTTCCGGCGCTGAACGCACGGCCGGCCGAGCAGCTTCATGACTGGCTGCAGACCATTACCGAGGAACTGGACCGTCACAACCAGGCCCATCCCGACAGCCCCGCCGCGCCCTTTGCGGTCAACCAGATCGTGCACCGCTCCAACGACCGGCTGATGCACGATCTGGAGGCCTGCGTGAAGTTCCGCGTGCCGATCATCATCACCTCGCTGGGCGCGCGCGAGGAGGTCAACGAGGCCGCCCATTCCTATGGCGGCATCACGCTGCACGACGTGATCAACCAGCGCTTTGCCCGCAAGGCGATCGAGAAGGGCGCCGACGGGCTGATCGCGGTGGCCTGGGGCGCGGGCGGCCATGCGGGGCAGCTGTCGCCCTTTGCCTTCGTGCAGGAGCTGCGCGAATGGTTCGACGGGCCGATCCTGCTGTCGGGCGCCATCGCCCATGGCGGGGCCATCCTCGCCGCGCAGGCGATGGGGGCGGATCTGGCCTATATCGGCTCGCCCTTCATCGCCACCGAGGAGGCGCGGGCGAGCGATGCCTACAAGCAGGCGGTGGTCGCCGGCCATGCCGAGGACATCGTCTATACCAACCTGTTCACCGGCGTGCACGGCAACTACCTGCGCAGCTCGATCGAGGCTGCGGGTCTCGATCCCGACCATCTGCCGCAAAGCGATCCGTCGCAGATGAACTTCTCCTCCGGCTCCTCCAAGGCCTGGCGCGACATCTGGGGCTGCGGGCAGGGCATCGGCCGGGTGGAGCGTGTGCTGCCGGCGGCCGCACTGATCGCGCGGCTTGCCCGCGAATACGAGGCGGCGCGGGCGCGGCTTGCCGCCGCTGCACCGGCATCTGCCGCAGTCGCCCCAGTTTAGCCTTCCCGTCACACCAACTTTGCCCAAAATCCCGGCTATTTCCCGCATTATCTGCGGGGCGCCGCGATGGTAGGA
>RFIR01000123.1 GCA_003695135.1 Alphaproteobacteria bacterium
ATCAAGATCTCGATCCTGATCCCGCTGGTGATCATGTTCGCCTTCGCCGGCGCCTATGTGTTCCGCTCCGACCCGGTCGACCTGCTGATGCTGGTCGCGTTCGGCGTCTTCGGGATCGTGGCCCGGATCGGAAAGTTCGACGTGATGCCGATGGTGATGGGTTTCATCCTCGGGCCACCGATGGAATACGCCTTCGGCCAGACCGTCGCCATGGGCAATCAGGACACGATCGGATTCCTCTTCAATGAACGCCTCGGCGCTCTGGGAATGCTCCTGGCCACACCCGTCGTCGGCTTCCTGCTGTGGCGGCGGATGCAGAGCGTGGCGCTCGAATGAAGTGGAGGTACAGCGGGAGTCGACGTAGAGTTTGAAGATGAAAAGGGAGGACAACCAATGCTGGGAACCATGACCAGAAGGACCGCGATCGCCGTGACGGCTGCCGGTCTGGCGCTTGCGGGGTCGCTTGGTGTCGCGAAGGCCGAATACCCCGAAAAGCCGATCACCCTGGTGATCCCGCTCGGGGCCGGCGGTTCGCACGATCTGAATGCGCGCGTGATCACCTCGATCATTCCGCAATATCTCGGCCAGCCCATGATCGTGCGCCTGTCGCCGGGCGCAGGCGGGCAGAAGGGCACGCAGGAAGTGGCCAACGCCAAGCCGGACGGCTACACGCTGCTCTTTACCCACAACTACATCGACATGCTGCAGCAGTTTGTCGAAAAGCTGCCCTACGACCCGATGAAGGATTTCATCCCCATCGCGCGGATCAACTATGCGCCGATCGGGATCGTGGTCCGGGCAGACAGCCCCTACAAGAGCTATGAGGAGCTGATGGCGGCGGCCAAGGCCAATCCCGGCGGCATCCGCATGGCGCATTCGGGCAACTGGGGCGCGCTGTTCGTGCCGGCCGCGCAGATCATGAAGGCCACCGGCACCCAGTTCAACCTGGTGCCCTATCAGGCAGGCGGGCCGGCCATGCAGGCGCTGCTGTCGGGCGATGCCGATGTGACCATGGGCTTTCCCTCGACGCTGACCGCGCAGGTGGCGGCGGGCAAGATCCGCATCCTGGCCACGGCCGGCAAGGAACGGATGCTGCCCGACGTGCCGTCCTTCGCCGAGCTCGGCATCGGCGGCGATGTCGGCTTCATGCACCGCATCGTCATGGCCCCGGCCGGGGTGCCCGACGAGGTGGTGGCCAAGCTGACCGACGCCTTCCAGCAACTGGTCAAGGACAAGACCTTCAAGAAGATGATGGGCCGGCTCAACGAGACCATCGATCTGCTGGACGGGCCGACCTACCAGAAGATGCGCGAGGAGCAGGCCGTCGCCTACAAGGCGCTGGTCGAATCGCTGACGCAGTAGCAACGCCAATCGGTGGCGCGGGGCACCCCGCGCCACCCCCATTCGACGCGCGGGAATCGAACGCGGCCCTGCGTCCTTGCAAGCAAATGCGTGTCGAACCTGATCGGGTTCGCCCGTCCGGCGAGCGAAGCGAGCCGGGCTTGCCCGCGTATGACGGGCCTATCCCAAGGCTCGATGAGTCCGAACTCATTCCCGATCTTTTATGCGCGCTCCTTCTCCGACCGTTACCTACATGTCGTTGAGGGTAGTGCCCGCCCGAGGCGGCGCGAAGCGCCCGCCTGGGGGCGGGCGGGCGCTGCCCGGGCTGACGCCCGGGCGAAGTGGGTTCTTGTCTCGCGCGGCCCTACGACGGCCACGGTCGCGCCGCCTCGGGCGTGCGCTGCCTTTCGACCTGGTGCATGGCGATCAAGATACGCTCCACCTCGCCCGCATCAGAGCGGCGCGACGCCCAGTTCATCGGCCAGCGCGGCAAGCCGCGCCTGCAGCGGCGCCGGGATCAGGATGCCGTCCCGGCGGCGGGCGGCCATGGTCCGCGCCAGCCCCTCGCCGGGCAGGCGAATCTCGTCGAAACCCGGCAACAGGGGCGAGGACTTCATCTCCGCCCACACCTCGTCGATGCCTTCCTTGAAGCGCTCGGGATCGGTGAAGGCGCCGATGTCGAGCGCGATGATGAAATGACCGGTATTGGTGGTGCTGCGCACATCTGCGTTAAAATCCACCACGTCGCGCCCGAAGGCGGCACCGTTGAGCGTGCCGGCGAGGATACCGAAGACCAGCGCCAGCCCGTAGCCCTTCGGCCCGCCAATCGGCAGCAGGAAGCCCTCGCCGGCGCGGGCGGGATCGGTCAGCGGGTTGCCCTGCCGGTCGATCATCCAGCCCTCTGGCATCGTCTCGCCGCGCTGGGCTGCGGTCTTGACCTTGCCATAGGCCGCGACCGTGGTCGCCATGTCGAGCACGATGGGCGGGCGTTCGGCCGCGGGAATGGCAAAGGCGATCGGGTTGGTGGAGAGCAGCATCTCGGTTCCGCCCCAGGGCGGCAGATGATTGGCGCTGCCGACGGCGACATAGATGCCGATCATGTCTCGCTCAAGCGGCATCATGGCATAGAGCGCGGCAGGTCCGGCATGGTTGGAATGGCGCGCCCCGACCCAGGCGACGCCGGTGGTCGCGGCCTTGGCCATGGCCAGCTCGGTGGCATGGCTCATCACCAGATGGCCCAGCCCGTTGTCGCCGTCGATCAGCGCGGTCGCGGTGCGTTCCTCGATCATCCGGAATTCCGGCCTCAGGTTCATGCCGCCGGCGCGGATGCGTTCGACGTATTGCGGCAGCCGGAACACGCCATGCCCGTCCTTGCCCATCAGATCGGCGCGTGCCATCAGCGCGCCGGCCTTGCGTGCGTCCTCCGCCGGCATGCCGCAGGCGATGAAGGCATCGGCTATGAACCGGGCCAGATTGTCGTATGTTGTGGTCCGGGTCGCATCAGACATGGCGCAGCCTCCGCCGGGCAGGGCGCGGGGATGTGTGAAGGGAAGGGAGAGACGGGACATGCCCGATGGTTTCACGATTCGCTATGACGAGATCGAGGTCTTCGCCCGCGGCGACGGGGTCGAGACGCGGCTGATGATCGGCAAGGGCAATGCCGCGGACACGCCGTTCACCACCGGCACCACGGTGTTTCCGAAGGGTTGCGCCGCGCCGCTGCACAGCCACAACTGCGCCGAGCAGGTGACGATCCTGTCCGGCCGGGCCGAGGCGATGATCGAGGGGCGCAAGTTGACGCTGGGGCCGCTCGACACCTCCTATGTCCCGGCCGGAGCGCCGCATTACTTCCGCAATGCCGGCGAGGAGCCGCTGGTGATCCTGTGGATCTATGGCGCGCGCGACGTGACGCGGACCTTCACCGAGACCGGCGAGACCGTGCCGCACATGTCGCCGCGCGATCAGGTCTGAGCGGCGGTAAACCGCCCGGCGCTGCCGACCCGCCCCGCTCACGGGATCAGGACGGTCGAGCCGGTGGTCTGCCCGCTTTCCAGCGCCCGATGCGCCGCGGCCACCTCGGCCAACGGGAAGCGCTGGTTGATGTTGACGCTCAGCACACCGCGCGCGACCAGATCGAACACCGCCGCCGCCGAGGCCAGCAGATCGGCGCGGTCGGCCACGTAATCGGCGAGCGTCGGGCGGGTGAAGTAGAGCGAGCCGCTCTTTTGCAGCAGGCTCGGCGGCACGGGCGGCGCCTCGCCGGTGGTGGCGCCGAAGGAGACGAAGAGCCCGTATCGGGCCAGCGACTTGATCGAGGCCTCGAAGCTCGCCGCGCCGACGCTGTCATAGACCACGCTGACGCCCTTGCCGCCGGTCAGCTCGCGCACCCGCGCCGCCACGTCCTCGCGTTTGCGGTCGATGGCGTCGGCATAGCCGAGCTTCAGGATCGCCGCGCAATTCTCCGGCCCCGAGGTGACTCCGATCATGCGCGCGCCGAGATGTCTGCCCCACTGGCCGGCAAGCTGCCCGACGCCGCCCGAGGCGGCCCAGAACAGCACGTCCTCGCCCGGCTGGACCTTGTGGGTGCGGTTGAGCAGGTATTCGACCGTCATCCCCTTCATCAGAAC
>RFIR01000124.1 GCA_003695135.1 Alphaproteobacteria bacterium
CTTGCCGAATGGCCGATATGGCTGGTCCGGCGCGCCAGCGAGTCCAGCGCCACTCGATGCGCCTCGGGCGGGTCGGCCTCCCAGATCACCGTCAGGTGGACCCGCGCCCCTGCGTCGAGCGCCACGGCGGGAAACGTCCGCTCCTGCCTTCGGCGCAGATGCGGAAGCACCGTCAGGCCCTTGGCATCGTTCGGCGGCACATAGACCTTGGCGATCTGCCTTTCGTTCGCGGATTCGGGCAGGTGCAGGCGCGGGGGCTCCTGCGCCTCGAGCCATTCGAGCGCGGCGCGCTCGGCCGGGTCCTCGCCGCCCAGGCCCCAGCTTGCGACCAGCGCCGAGAAAATGCGGTCAGGCTGCGGCGGCCAGTCGGGCGCGGGGTCGGACGGATCGCGCGCAAGGAAGGCCGTGCCGGACAGCCAGGCGATATCGAGGCAAAGCATCCGTCATTCCCCGTCCGCCTCGCCTCCTTCGTCGGCCAGCGCCTTCTGCTGGGACAGCCGGACGAGTTCCACGAGCTTTTCCTGCGGTTCGAGCGTGATCGGCTCGGGGTCGAGCGCGAAGCCCGCCGCCCTTGCGGCATCGAAGGCCGCCTCGTGCAGCGCGATCGCTGCTTCCGGGTCGATCGCGGTTTCCTGCGTGGTGCCGTCGAAGGCGACGATCTCGATGGGGGCAAGGCCGCCTTCGCAGACCAGATCGCAGCGCGAGCGAAGCGCCATGCCCTGCCGGTTGCCCTCGATCATCGCGACGATGCCCAGCGCCGCAAGATAGGTCCGCGCGGCAAGGTTCCGGCCCTCGTCCGCGCCGAAGCGCAGCCGCCTGAGCCCGGCGAAGGTCAGCACCTGCGTCTGCAGCGCATAGGCGCAGGTGACGCCCATTTGATCGATGGTGGGCGGGAAATTGCTGTGATTTATCTTTGTCGGAGAGCCAGCTTCGCCTCTTGATCCCTTCTTTCCTGTATACTTCTTCGGGTTTTCCGACCCGCCCGCTGCCTCTTGCGGATCGATAGTCCAGTCTCGAGGATTATCCTTGTGCTCGTAGATTTCCGCAGCCGCCTTGATAATCCCCAAAGGATCGATCCGGCTGCCCGTCCGCCGGCCGGCGTTGCGCAGGGTGATCTCCCCGGTGCGGCGGTCCGCCACCTCCTCAACCGGAACATCCACTCCGATCACCTCGGAGACGATGGCGCGGGCGAACTTGGCGCCGAGCCCGCCGCCTTCGCCGGTGGAGTTCCAGGCGCCGAATACCAGCGCCGTCGGCGCCGCCTGCAGGATCGCGGTGGCATCCGCAGGGGTGGCTTGGCGTAGGGCCTGGCCAAGACCGCTCTCTCGGAACGGCTTGTCCTCCAGCTTGCTGTCGCGCAGGATGGCGTCGAAGATCCGGTGCGGGGCCTCCAGCACGCTGATTGGGCCCACCGAATTGAGCCCGGCGCCGGGAAAATTCACGGTGAGCCGCGGCAGGCGGATGCGTCCCGCCTCGGCTGCGGCGAGCAGCGCTTCCTCCAGCCGATTGGCCTGGGATTGCACGCTGTCGATCAGCACGCAGTTGCGCTCCTCGCCTTCGATCCGCCGGCGCTCCAGCACATGCCGCGGCGGATCACTGGGCCCCTCGCCCGGATAGGTCGGGGGAAAGATCTTGTCGCCCTGCCCGCCTGCCGGCTGCAGCCGCTGGCGCCGGCGCAGCGCCGCATCCTCGGCCACCGCCTGGTGCAATTGTTCGAGATTCATGATCCTGTCCTTTACATCATACCAAAAACTAGGATCTTGATCAAAATTCAGACTCTGCTATCGAGTCAACCCTGAACAATCGGCGAACGAACAAGAGGCGGCGTGAGCAGGCAGGATCAGGACCGTAGAGCCCGGCGCTGGAGCGTCGCGCAAAGGCTCGACTTCGCAGCAAACCGGCTGTTCTGGGACGGGACGTTGCAGCGCGAGGACATCATTGCCCGGTTCGGAGTCTCTCCGGCACAGGCCACTTCCGACCTATCCGCTCTGCGCGCTCGGCTTGGCGAGGCGATTCGCTACGACATCTCGCGCCGCAGCTATGTTCCCGGCTCGCGGTTCGGCACGCCCCCTGCCGATGCCGGCAGGCTTCTGGCAGAACTCCGGTTGATCGCCGAGGGAGTCATGGAGGCAGGAGATGGCGTGCTGGCCAACCCGCCGCCGACAGAGATCGCCGGGCAACTCGTACGCAGCGTCGATCCGGAGGTATTGCGCGCCGTGCTCTGGGCAATCCGCGACGCGCAGGCGCTCTTGGCCGATTACGTCTCCTTCCAGCGACCGGAGGTGACGCGGCGCAAGCTTTCTCCACACGCGCTCGTCTTCGACGGTTTCCGCTGGCACATGCGCGCCCATGATGCCGAGGACGGGCGGTTCAAGGACTTCGTCCTATCGCGCCTGTCCGCTGTCGGTATCGACGGACCGGCAGTGGAAACCGAGAAGAATGATGCCGACTGGGCGCGCTGGCTGTGCCTGCAGATCGCTCCTCACCCCGGCCTGACCAAACACCAGCAGGCGGTGGTGCGGCTCGACTACAATATGGGCCAAACGATGCTGGAACTTCCGGTGCGGGCCGCGGTTGAGTTCTATGCCCGCAAGCGCCTCGGCTTGGTGGAAGGGCACGAAAACCGGCCGGCGAAGGAACAGCAGATCGTGCTCGTCGGATGCCATCCGATGCGGTGAAATCTTGTCAAGGCCAGGCCGGAATTACCTGGCAAGCAGCTTCCGGATCACAAGATTCAGACGCGGCCACATGATCGGCGCGTTAGAAAGCGATCAGATGCCTGGTCAATCACTCGGAACCGGTTCGGCTGTTTTCCCTCGATAGTTCCGTCATGTGCCGGCGTACCGTAGATAATGTCAACTGACGAGCGCCGGGAACGAGGTCGAACCATTGCTCGTGAACACGTCGGGCCATCGCGTTCCGCCCCTCTGGACACTGGCCCCGGCGGCGGAGTTCGGCCAGGGCGGCGCGGGTGGCGTCGATGCCGCCGGGGCGGCCGGGTTGGATCTGCCCGCAGAACGGCTTCGTCGCGGATCACTTCCGCCAGATGACCCCCGTCGCAATCCGTGCACCAGACGGTGGGTGACGAGCCGGTTTCGACAAGCACACCGGCGGCCTGTAGCCGAGCGATGGAGAGCGGATCGCCCACGGCCTCGGCGCGGAACGGCCCCGGCCCGGCGGCGGGCAAATCGCACAGCAGCCGGATGGCGGGATCAGGCATCGGGTTTTGCATGAAGGCCCCAACGGTCCAGAAGACGATTTGCGATCAGCCGGTGTCGTTCGGTTTGATTGCGCAAATTGGTGCGGTTGGGCCACGACAGCTGGACCCGGATCACCTTGCCTTTGTTGCTGCCCGCATCGATGACGGTCGCGGCGGTGCTGAAACCGGCGCGCAGGCCGAGCGATGAAGGCGACAGCAGGGTCAGCTTCTCGACCGTGACTAATTCGATGCCGTCTTCGGTACGGATATCGAAGACCGGTTCGGCTTTCAGGCTGGAGAGGTCGAGCGCACGCTGCTCGATCGGACTGGCTGCGACATCGCCGAAAAGCATGGTATCGGCGAAGGACCGGGCAATATCCTTCCGCAGGGCGGAGCCGCCCTTCGCGACCACCTCGAGCTGCGCAGTCCTTTCGTCCCATACCACCGCACCCTCGATGACCGGTCCGCGCGTTATCGTGACGAGATCGCCGCGCGCATAGGCGGCTTCGGCCTTGTCCTTCAGCCGATGCGCCAGCGCCGCCTCGATCACCTCGCGCGGGAAGGTCGAACTCTCGCCGGCCCAGTCGCGGAAGGTGCTGCGGAAGCCGTGCACGGTGATGTCGCCGCGCTGCATGCGTTTGAGCACCGCCGCCATGGTCATGTCGCTCATCGGTCGGTCGAGGCGTCGGCCTCCGGGAAACACCGGATCTTCATCCCCGCGCCGTGGACCGAGCAGCGCCAGCGCGGCATCGCTCATACGAACTCCGTGTGATCAGTTCGGGGCGACGCGTTTGGGCCACCAGTGGAAGCCGGTCTGGCCTCGGATGAGATCGC
>RFIR01000125.1 GCA_003695135.1 Alphaproteobacteria bacterium
GCCCGCTGGGCGAGGATGCCGACGCGGCGATGGCGGCGCGCTGGGCCGAGCTTGCCGGCGGGGCGCCGGAGCGGCTGGAGCTGCGGCTGGGCAGCCGCCGGGTATGCCTGCCCGCCTATCGCAACGGGGTGGGCCGCGCCAGCTTTGCCGAACTCTGCGAGGCGCCGCTCGGCCCGGCGGAATACCTGCTGCTCGCCGACCGGCTGCGCACGCTGATGATCGACCGCATCCCCGTGCTGTCGCGGGCGCGCTACGACGCGGCCAAACGTTTCATGACGCTGATCGACGCGCTCTATGAGGCGCGGCGCCAGCTGATCGCTTCGGCCGAGGCGGCGCCCGACCGGCTCTATGTCGAGGGGGCGAACGCCTTCGAGTTCCACCGCACCGCCTCGCGGCTGGTGGAGATGCAGTCGGAAGGCTGGGCCGAGGCCGGCTGAGACGCAGCCGGTGCTGCCGGCAGGAGCCTGCCGTCACGCCGAAAACGTCGGTCGTGCCGGGACACCGGCCGTGCGGTATCGAGTATTTCTGCCAAGAAGAAGGGCCATGCGCTCTCCGACATCCCGAACTTCTTCTTGGAAAAAATACTCGTTCCGACATGCCGGCCGGGATCGCCCTGGCAGGGCCGGGAACGGGCCGCCGGGGCTGGCCCACTCAAACGATCTCGATCGTCATCCCCGGCAGGTCGATGCCCTCGGGCCGGCTTTCCCAGACCTGGCCGGCCGCGACGTCGAAGGCCATCGTCACGCTGCCGGTGGTGACGAACTCGCCCGCGCCCAGCGGCGGGTTGTCGGGGTCGGTCTCAAGCAGCCGAACGAGATGCGCCAGCGCGTTCAGCGGCCCATCCAGCACATCCGCGGCCTGCCCGCGCCCGGCCTCGGCCCCGTCGCGCATCAGCGTCAGCGAGAAGCCCGACAGCGCCGCCTGCCACGCGGCGCGGTTTTCATCGGTGACCTGCCGTCGCGGCCCCATGAAATAGGCCGCGTGCAGTCCGCCGCCCGCCACCGCATCGGGCGCGCGGAACCGCCAGCCGGCATAGCAGGACTGCACCAGCTCGAAGCCATGCGCCACCCAGCCGATGCAGCCCATCAGCGCCTGCGCATCCATGCCCGGCTCGGGCGCGCGCGCAAGGCCGAGCGCGATCTCCGGCTCGATCTTGGGCTCGGCGGCATCGGCGGCGCGAAACCGCCACGGGCCGGTGCCCTCCTTCACCGTGCTGTCGAACAGATCGCCCCAGATCGGCGCGTCCACCTCGAATTGCGGCCACAGCTTGCGGTTGGTGAAGCCGAGCTTGCGGCCCAGATGCCGCTCTCCGCGCGCCTCGCGCAACCCGCGCAGCTGCGAGGCGACGCGATAGGCCGCGGGCAGCGTCAGCCCCTCGGGACGACTGGTGAACGGCGTCAGACTGCCGCCCGCGTCGAGACAGGCGAGCACTTCCTCGGCAATGTCAGGCATCGGATCGGGCCTCCTCGGGCATGGGTGGCGGCGGCGGTTCGGCCGCGGATGGTGGGGACGATCGCTCGCCGAACCATCTTTCGTTGCGCGTCAGCACCATGGTCAGCGCCACCGCGGCGAAGGCCAGGATCGACCCGGCCAGCAACGCGTACTGGGTGCTTTGCAGGATGAAATAGAGCGTGGCGTAAAGCAGCACCAGCACGCTGACCAGCAGCCAGCTGCGCCGGCCGAGTTTCAGCGAGGCCGCGGCGTAATAGGCCAGCAGCGCAATGGTCGCCAGCGCCGCAAGCGCATAGGCGGGCGTGAAGCCGATCTGTTCGGCCAGGCTCAGCAGCAGCAGAAAGAACACGCATTGCGCGATGCCGATCAGCACGTATTGCGCCGGATGCACCGGCAGCGGCGCCAGCCCCTCGGTCAGGAACACGGTCAGGAAGGTCAGCGCGATGAACAGGATGCCGTATTGCGCCGCGCGGCTGACCTTCTGGTAGAAATCGACCGGGTTGTAGAGCTCGACCCCGAAACGGTTCCTTTCGGCCGCGCGGAAATCGACCTCGCCGCGCAGGATCCGCGGCAGGTCGAGCGCCAGATGCGGGATCGACCAGCGCGCGGAAAAGCCGTCCTCGCCCACCTCGCGCTCGTTGGGAAGAAAGGCGCCGGTAAAGCTCGGATGCGGCCAGTCGCCGGTGATGGTGACATCGGTCTGCCGCCCGGCCGGCACGATCATCAGGTTCTGCGCGCCGTTGAGAGTGAAGTTCATCGCCAGCGCATCGAGCGGCGTGGTGCTGTCGATCGCGGCATGCACACCGGAGACCCGCGCCAGCAGGCTGCCCGGCTCCAGATCGAGCACCTTCGCACCGGATTTCAGCACCACCTTGCTGCGCAGCCCGCGTGCATTGGCGATGTGCAGCTCTATGCGGGCACGGTCCCAGCGCAGTGTCTCCTTCTTGCCCAGCCGCTCGGCAATGCCGGAGGTGTCGAAGCCGAATGCGAGATCGAGATCAGCCGAATAGACCGGCACCTCGTAGATGCCGCGGCTGCGCAGTTCGGCCCGCAGCTTTGCAGATGCCTTGAGGAATTGCGGCAGCACGATCAGCGGCGGCGCGGCTTCGGTACGGGTGGAACGCACCGTCTTCTCGCCCTCCTTCTTTTCCTCGACCACCTCGCGATCGACCGGAATGACGAGGACCGGCGCGGTCACCGACTGCGCACCGCCCCATTGCTGCGAGACCTGCGCGAGCGTCTCCTTCTGGTAATCCGCGCGCTTTTCGACCACCAGCCCGACAAAGATCAGCGGCACGACCATCAGCACGCCGAGACCGACCATGATGGCAAAGCGCGTCGCCCGGTCGAACAGGAAGGATTGCTCGCTCATCGCCGCTGCTCCGCATCTGGTCCGGCAAGGCCATAGCAGTGGCGGGGGGGTGCGGCAACCGCGCGACCGGCCGCGATGTGCTGCAGAGCACGATGGCGCATTGCCGCCCGCGTGCCGCGCCGATAGTCTGGCCCACCACACTATCCCCGGGGGAGGCGAGCAGAACATGGCCACGGCGTTTCTGACCCATGCGGACTGTCTGGGCCACCTGAACCCGCCCGGTCATCCGGAACGGGCCGAACGGCTGGAAGCGATCGCCGAGCGGCTGAGCGCGCCGGAATTCGCGCCGCTGATCCGCGTGGAGGCGCCGCTGGGCAGCCGCGACGACATCGCGCTCGCGCATCCCCGGCACTATGTCGAACGCATCGCCGGCGCGGTGCCGGAGACCGGGTTCGTCGCGCTCGATCCCGACACCCATCTTTCGCCCGGCTCGTTTCAGGCCGCATTGCGCGCGGTGGGCGCGCAGATCCGCGCCACCGACATGGTGATGGACGGCAAGGCCGCCAATGCCTTCATCGCCTGCCGCCCGCCCGGCCATCATGCCGAGGCCGATCGGCCGATGGGCTTCTGCCTGTTCGGCAATGTGGTGATCGCGGCGCGCCACGCGCTGGAACGGCGCGGGCTCGCTCGGGTGGCCATCGTCGATTTCGACGTCCATCACGGCAATGGCACCCAGGATCTGGTGTGGGAGGATGGGCGCATCGCCTTCTTCTCCACCCACCAGATGCCGCTCTATCCCGGCACGGGACGGCGCGAGGAGCGCGGCGCGCACGGCCAGGTGCACAACATCCCGCTGCCGCCGGGCTCGAACGGGGCGCAGTTGCGCGAGGTGGCCGAGGCCGAGATCCTCCCCGGTCTCGACGCGTTCGCGCCGGAGATGATCTTCGTCTCCGCCGGCTTCGACGCCCATGCCCGCGATCCACTGGCCAATCTGGAATGGGTCGAGGCGGATTTCGCCTGGATCACCCGCGCGGTGCTGGACGCGGCCGACCGGCTCTGCCAGGGCCGGGTCGTCTCGACGCTGGAGGGCGGCTATGACCTGCAGGGGCTGGCGGGTTCGGTGGCGGCGCATGTGGCGGCAATGATGGAGAGAGGCCAATGAGCGGTGGCGAGGCTGAAAAGCCGGTGGCGGAGATGAGCTTCGAGGAGGCGATGGCCGCGCTCGAAGCGGTGGTGGACCGGCTGGAATCGGGCTCGGTGCCGCTGGAGGATTCCATCGCGCTTTACGAGCGGGGGGCCGAGCTGCGCCGGCATTGCGAGGACAAGCTGCGCGCGGCCGAGGAAAAGATCGCCCGCATCACCTTCGGGCCGGACGGCAAGCCCTCGGGAACCGAGCCGGTCGATCCGGGCTGAGCGGCGTGGCCGCGCCGGCCGACCCCGGCTTTGCCGCCGCCCTGACCGAAACCGCGGCACGGGTGGAAACGGCGCTGGACGCGCTGCTGCCCCGTCCGGCGGGTGAAGACGACGCCCTTGCGGAGGCGATGCGGCACGCCACGCTGGGCGGCGGCAAGCGGCTGCGCGCCTTTCTGGTGATGCGAGGGGCCGCGCTGTTCGAGGTGCCGGAGGAACGCGCGCTGCGCGTGGCCGCGGCCACCGAAATGCTGCACGCCTATTCGCTGGTGCATGACGATCTGCCCTGCATGGATGACGACGATCTGCGCCGCGGCCGGCCCACCGTGCATGTCGCCTGGAACGAGGCGGTGGCGGTGCTGGTCGGCGATGCGCTGCAGGCGCTGGCCTTCGAGGTGCTGGCCGCTGCGCCCACCCATCCGCGGGCCGAAGTGCGCGCGGCGCTGGTGGAGGCGCTGGCCCGGGCGGCTGGGGCCTCCGGCATGGTCGGCGGGCAGGCGCGCGACATGGCCGCCGGGGCGGCGCGACAGCCGCCGGATCTGGCCGGGATCGAGGCGCTGCAGGCGGGCAAGACCGGGGCGCTGATCCGCTTCGCCGCCTGTGCGGGCGGGCTCATGGGCGAGGCGGGACCGGCGCGGATCGCCGCGCTCGATGCCTATGCCGCCGCCCTCGGCCTCGCCTTCCAGATCCGCGACGATGTGCTGGACGCGGCGGGCGATGCCCGTCTGGCCGGCAAGCGGCTGGGCAAGGACGCCGCCTCGGGCAAGGCGACCTTCGTGTCTCTGATGGGGCTGGAGGCCGCGCAGGAACGGGCCGAGGCGCTGGCCGCCGAGGCCGAGGCGCATCTGGCCGAGTTCGGGGCCGCGGCCGAGCCGCTGCGATCGCTGGCCCGGTTCACGGTGAGGCGCGACCGGTAGCGCCTCTGGCGTCGAAACGCCGAACGCGAGGCCCGATCCGGGCCGGGCCGGTCGATGAAAATGCGGACCGCTCTCTGTCCCCGGGGGGTGTATTTGAGTGAGACCCCTGCAAAACCCGGCGCGACGGGGCATCCCAGGCGAGACGCGTTTTCTGCCAATGTGTACTGCGCGCGCGTAAAGTAATTAGAAAATAATTCCCCAATCAATATTTGAAAATCAACAGTGAAAATAATCACAACATGACCGGCGCCGCATTTCGCGGCGCCCGAGCGCAACGCCCGGGTCTGGCCGGAGGAGTTTTGCAGGACTCTCTGAGTATTTTTGCCAAGAAGAAGGAATCCCATGTACGGACAAGAGGCATTTCTTCTTGGCATAAATACTCATTCCGACATACGGCCCCGGCTTGCAGCCCGGCGGCGGGAGATGAACGGCCCGAACCGGCGCGGAAGCCACGATCCCGGCAGACCGGTGCCGGATCCGGGTCGCGCAGCGGTTTCGGGCGGCACTCCGCAAGGGGTCACAGTCCCAGCGCATCGGCCTCGGCACCGGGGAAATCGACGTGGATGTGATTGCCGTCGGGGTCGTGGATATTGACCTGGACAACATCGCCGGCCGGGGCGGCCACCCGGACGAGCCGGACGGGAATGCCCTCCCGCTCCAAGAGCGCGAGAAAACCGGCCATCCCGCTGGCGGTGAAGGCGAAATGTTCGAGCTGCGCCGTGGCAGCGCCGGCATCGAGCTGAACGGGTGTTTCGACCAGATGCACCAGCGCGACATCGCCCAGATAGAGCCAGGCGCCGGGAAAGCCGAAATCCGGCCGCGGCCCGGCCTTCAGCCCGAGGATGCGCTCGTACCAGCCGGTCATTTCGGCCAGCCGGTTGGTGCGGATGTTGACGTGATCGAAGGCGACGATAGGCATGGGACCCTCCCTCGGCAGGCCGGTCAGCCTGCATCAGAGCGCCTGACCCGTCCAGCCGCCAGTTTGCCTCATCGGCGAAGCAGCCCGCGATCCGGCACGCCTTCGCCGGAGCCGTCAATCGAAATGCGGTGCCGGTATCCGGACCGTTCAAAGATCATTGAGGGCCGGTCGCAGGAGTGCCGCCGTCTCGCGAAGCCCGAGTTCCTCGAAGCGGTCGACCAGCCGCTCTGCAGTCCAGGCGGGTTATTGAAACCCTGTCGCATGCGGGCAAGCGCGGCGCAGGCCTCGCGCTGGCTCAGATCGATGGTGTCGGCCAGGAAGGCATCGCTGCTGATCGGCTGGGTCGAATAGCGTCCAAGAACGTTGGAAGGAAAGTCCCGGAGGTTTTCAGTGACGATCACGGCGGCATCGCATCTGATCGCCGCGGCCAGCACATGGTTGTCGTCCGGGTCCGGGAGACCGGGTTTGAGCGACATGTAGACTTCCCAGCCTTCGACCCAGGCTTCTGGAAATGCGCGTTGCATGGCACCGACCAGCCGCGATGTGTATTCCGATGACTTGCCCCGTTTGGCAAGTGTGCGCTGCAACTCGTCGATGATCCGCTCCGACCATCGCGGGCGGAAGAACCCCGCCTCTGCCAGATGCAGCAGCGCATTCCTGACAAGACCGCCGGCCAGAACATTGGTATCGATCACGACGGTGAA
>RFIR01000126.1 GCA_003695135.1 Alphaproteobacteria bacterium
CCACGATCCTGCCGGCGCGGCTGCGGAGGGACATCGCTGCCCGGCCCCGCACCGCGGCGACGAACACCTTGCATCGGGCACAACAGACGTGGTTACCTGCGTAATTGGCCGGCCCATCTTCGGACCTGCGGGAATCCCGCCATGCCGGCCAGGGAGGATGAAATGACGGACAAGACCGAAATCAGCAGACGCTCGTTCCTGCGCAAGACCGCGTTGGCCGGTGGTGCCGCCGCCGGAGCGACGCTTGCCGCTCCGGCCGTGCTCGCCCAGGCCCCCATCGTGGTCAAGATGCAGACGTCGTGGGGCGCATCCAACATCTGGGACGAATTCGCCAAGGACTATGCCAGGCGCGTGGAGGAGATGTCGAACGGTCGGCTGAAGGTGGATGTGCTGCCCGCCGGGGCCGTCGTCGCCGCCTTCCAGGTGCTCGATGCCTGCAATGACGGCGTGCTCGATGCCGCGCACACCGTGCCGGTCTACTGGTACGGCAAGAACAAGGCGGCCTCGCTGTTCGGCACCGGCCCGGTCTTCGGCGGCTCGGCCACCACCATGCTGAGCTGGTTCTATGCCGGCGGCGGTGCGGAGCTGTACAAGGAGCTGACCCAGGACATCATGGGGCTCGACGTCATCGGCTTCTACGGCTTCCCGATGTTCGCCCAGCCCTTCGGCTGGTTCAAGAAGGAGGTCAACACGGTCGCCGATCTGCAGGGCCTCAAGTACCGCACGGTCGGCCTGGCCGCCGATCTGATGGCCAAGATCGGCATGTCGGTGGCCCAGCTTCCGGGCGGCGAGATCGTGCCGGCGATGGAACGCGGCGTGATCGACGCCTTCGAGTTCAACAACCCCTCCTCGGACAAGGATTTCGGCGCGCAGGACGTGGCCAAGCACTACTACCTCTCCTCCTATCATCAGGCTTCGGAGAGCTTCGAGTTCCTGTTCTCGAAATCCTTCTACGAGGATCTCGATCCCGATCTGCAGGCAATCCTGAAATACGGCGTCGAGGCGGTCTCGACCGCCAACACCGCCAAGGCGATGGATCGCTACTCGACCGATCTGCGGTGGCTGCAGGAAAAGGCCGGGGTCACGGTGCACCGCACCTCGAAGGAAATCCTCGACGCGCAGCTCAAGGCCTGGGACGAGCTGATCCCCGAGCTGGAGAAGGATCCCTTCATGAAGAAATGCCTCGACAGCCAGCGCGCCTGGGTGGAGCGCGTGACCTATTACGAGCTGATGAACGCGCCGGACTACGCGCTCGCCTACGAGCACTACTTCCCCGGCAGGCTCGCCCTCTGAGCCTCGGCCCTGACTTCGGGACCCCGACGCGGCCGCGCCGGGGTCCTTTCCACGATTCCGGAGAGCGTCGATGGTCGCCTATATCCGATTTGCCGACGCGCTGTCGGCCTGGTTCGGCAAGGCCTTCGCCTGGCTGATCGTGCTGATGGCGGTGGGCACCGGCTACGAGGTCTTCGTGCGCTATGTGCTCAACGATCCCACCGCCTGGGCGCTCGACGTCTCCTTCATCATGTATGGCACCCTGTTCATCATGGGCGGCGCCTACACATTGTCGCGCGGCGGGCATGTGCGGGGAGATTTCATCTACCGGCTGTGGCAGCCGAAGACCCAGGCCAAGATCGATCTGGTCCTTTACATCATCTTCTACTTTCCCGGTGTGCTGGCGCTGGTGTTTTCCGGCTGGAAATACGCGGCGCGGTCGTGGAAATACCTCGAGGTCTCGGTCAACAGCCCTGCAGGCGTGCCCGTCTACCAGTTCAAGACCGCGATTGTGGCGGCGGGCATCCTGCTGCTCATCCAGGGGATCGCGCAGATACTGCGCTGCATCCTGGCGATCCGCACCAATGAGTGGCTGGAGGCCGAGGAGGACGTGTTCGAGACCGAGGATCTGCTGATGCGCAAGGCGACCGAAGCCGAGATGAGACACATCAAATGACCGATCCCCAGGTTGCCCTGATGATGCTGGGGCTGTTCATCGTCATCGTCTTTCTGGGCTTCCCGATCGCCTTCACGCTGATGGCGATGGGCATCGGCTTCGGCTATTATGCCTATTTCGACGCCCATCGCATGTGGCGCGCCTTCAACCGGCTCGATCCGGAAACCGCCGACTGGTGGCAGAGTACCGAGCTGTGGCTCGAGGGGCTGCTCAACAACCGCATCTTCGACCTGTTCGTGAACCAGACCTACACGGTGATGTCGAACGAGGTGCTGACCGCGGTGCCGCTGTTCCTGTTCATGGGCTATATCGTCGAGCGGGCCAACATCGTCGACCGGCTGTTCACCACGCTCAACATCGCGTCGAAGAACGTGCCGGGCTCGATGGGGGTGGCGGCGCTGATCACCTGCGCGCTGTTTGCCACCGCCACCGGCATCGTCGGCGCGGTGGTCACGCTGATGGGGCTCCTGGCGCTGCCGGCCATGCTGAAAGCGCGTTACAACACCTCGTTTGCCTCCGGCATCATCTGCGCGGGCGGCACGCTGGGTATCCTGATCCCGCCCTCGATCATGCTGATCGTCTATGCCGCGGCCTCCAACGTCTCCATCGTCCGGCTCTATGCCGGGGCGCTGTTTCCGGGGCTGACGCTGGTCGGGCTCTATCTGGTCTATGTGGTCGGCCGGTCGATCCTGCAGCCTTCGGCCGCGCCGCGTCCGCGCGACGACGAGGTGCCGGACCTGCCCATCGGGCGGCTGGTGTTCATGATCATGACCTCCTTCATGCCGCTGGCGGTGCTGATCCTGGCGGTGCTGGGTTCGATCCTGTTCGGACTGGCGACGCCGACCGAGGCGGCCTCGATCGGGGCGCTGGGCGGTTTCGTGCTGGCGGTGCTCTACCGGGCCATGACATGGCAGAGACTGCGCGAAAGCGTCTATCTGACCGCGCGCACCACGGCGATGGTGTGCTGGCTGTTCGTGGGCTCCTACACCTTCTCGGCGGTGTTCTCCTATCTCGGCGGCGAGCAGGTGATCTCGGAATTCGTGCAAGGTTTGAACCTGTCACCGATCCTGTTCCTGATCATCGCCCAGATCATCATCTTCCTGCTGGGCTGGCCGCTGGAATGGTCCGAGATCATCATCATCTTCGTGCCGATCTTCCTGCCGCTGCTGCCCTTCTTCGACATCGACCCGCTGTTCTTCGGCATTCTGGTGGCGCTCAACCTGCAGACCAGCTTCCTGACGCCGCCAATGGCGATGTCGGCCTATTACCTCAAGGGCATCGCGCCGCCGGAGGTGAAGCTGACCCATATCTTTTCCGGCGTCATGCCGTTTCTGTTCTGCGTGATCCTGTCGATGATACTGATGTATCTGTTCCCGAACGTCGTCTTCTACCTGCCCGAGCTGTTCTATGGGAAATAGCGTGACGGATGCCGCCGAGCTTCCCGGGGCCGTGGCGCTGCGCGACCGGCTGGCCTCGGGTGCGCTCAGGGCCAGCGAGCTGGTCGAGCTCTGCATCGCCCGCATCGCCGCGCGCGAGCCGGAGATCGGCGCCTGGGCCTGGTTCGATGCCGATTTCGCCCGCGACCAGGCACGCCGGCTCGACGAGCACCGCCGCGCCGGCCGCCCGATCGGCCCGCTGCACGGCCTGCCGGTCGGCCTCAAGGACGTCATCGACACGGCAAGGATTCCGACCGAGAACGGCTGCGCGCTCGATGCCGGGCGGGTGCCGGAACGCGATGCCTTCGTCGTCGAGCAACTCAGACGTGCAGGCGCGATCGTGATGGGCAAGACGGTCACCGCCGAGCTTGCCTTCTTCGCCCCCGGCAAGACCCGAAATCCGCACAATCCCGCCCACACGCCGGGCGGCTCCTCCTCAGGCTCGGCCGCCGCGGTGGCCGACGGCATGGTGCCGCTGGCCGTCGGCACCCAGACTGCCGGCTCGGTGATCCGCCCCGCATCCTTTTGCGGCGTGACCGGCTTCAAGCCCAGCTTCGGCGCCATCCCGCGCCGCGGCGTGCTGCGCCAGTCGCCCACGCTCGATACGGTCGGGGTGTTTGCGGCCGATCCCGCCGGGGCGGCGCTGATCGCCGAGGTGCTGTTCGGCTTCGACCCCGCCGATCCCGCGACCTCTCCGGCGCCGCATCCGCGGCTGCTGGCGGCGGTTCAGGCCGGACCGCCGCTGCCGCCGGTCTTCGCGCTGGTCAGGCCGCCGGGCTGGGACCGCGCCGATCCCGATTTGCGGGCCGCGTTCGACGAGCTGGCCGAGGCGCTGGGCGAGCAGGTGTTCGAGGTTCCGCTTCCGGCGCCCTTCGATCACGCCGCCACCCAGCGCGAGGTGATCAACCTGGCCGAGATGGCGCGCTGCTATTACCGCTACGGGCGCGACGGGGCCGAGAAACTCGCGCCCCGGACCCGCGAGGCGCTGGAAGAGGGGAACGCGATTCTTGCCCGCGATTATCTCTCGGCGCTCGACTGGCGCGAGGTGCTCTATGCCGGGCTCGACGAGATATTCCTGCGCTGCGACGCGATCCTCTGTCCCGCCGCCCCCGGCCCGGCGCCGGAGGGGCTGGAGGCGACCGGCGACCCGATCTTCAACGGGCTGTGGACGCTGTGCGGCACGCCGGCGGTCACCGTGCCGATCCTGACAGCCTCGAACGGCCTGCCGATGGGCGTGCAGCTGGTCGGACGGCGCGGCAATGACGGGCGGCTGCTGCGCTCGGCGCAGTGGCTTCACGACTGGGCCGCAAGATGACGATGCCAGGAGGACTGCGATGAAGTTTGTCATCCCGCTGATCGCCTTTCTGTTCTTCCTCGGCTTCGTGGCGATTCTGGTGATCGAGGTGCCGAGCGTCGATCTGATCATCGTCGCGCTCATCGCCACCGGGCTGGTCGCCTATGATTTCCTGACCTCGGCCGGGAATTCGCGCTGAGCCTGCCACCGCGCCGGCTGCGGGCATCACGCTTGATCCGCCCTGCCCCGCGGTCTATCTGCCGATGGTGGAGGCGCGCGCGATGACCCTTGTCAAGCAACTGACCGGCGGCTGCCAGTGCGGGGCGGTCCGCTACACCATTTCGGCCGAACCGCTGGCCATGCTGCGCTGTCACTGCA
The DNA here is from genome assembly GCA_003695135.1 of Alphaproteobacteria bacterium. GTDB lineage: Bacteria > Pseudomonadota > Alphaproteobacteria > Rhodobacterales > Rhodobacteraceae > J013. The sequence continues at coordinate 5,057 of RFIR01000126.1, forward strand.
CCTCCTGCCAGAAGCAGAGCGCCTCGGCCTTCGGGCTGTCGGTCTTTGTGCCGGTGACCGGCTTTGCCGTGGCCGGGCCGCTGAAGCATTTCGAACAGCGCGCCGAATCGGGCCGGCGGATGCGCTATCACTTCTGCGCCGAATGCGGCACGCGCATCCATCACACGGCCGAGCCCGATCCGCAGTATGTCTCGGTCAAGGGCGGAACGCTCGATCCGGGCCACGGTCTGGAGCCGGTAGCCGATGTCTGGACCCGCTCCAAGCTACCCTGGGTGCCGTTGCTGGAGGGTGGTCTTGCCTATCCGCAGCAGCCGCCCGACATGACGCCGATCCTGGAACGCTGGCAGGCGCTGCGCACCATCGCCTTCTACAACCACCGTGCCGCGGACTATGCCGAACGGGGCGAGGACGAGACCGATCACGACGCGCTGAAGGCATTCGCCGCCGCCCTGCCCAGCGGGGCCGCGGTGCTCGATCTCGGCTGCGGCTCGGGCTGGGCCGCGGCGGCGCTGCGCGAGCTCGGCTTTGCCGTCACCGCCATGGACGCCTCGGCCGGTCTGGCGCGCGAGGCGGCCCGCCGCCACGGCATCGAGGTGCGGCTGGGGCGGTTCGAGGATCTAGAGGCGCATGAACGCTTCGACGGGCTGTGGGTGCATTTCAGCCTGCTGCACATCCCGCGCACGCGCTGGCCCGACCTGCTGGCGCGGATGCGCCGGGCGCTGCGCCCCGGCGGGCGGCTGCATATCGGGCTGAAGGCCGGCGAGGGGTCGGGGCCGGACCGGCTGGGGCGGTTTTACAGCTATGCCACGCGGGCGGAACTGGCCGCATTGCTGACCGAGGCCGGCTTCGTCGATATCGAGATCGAGCAACGTTCCGGCAGCAAGGGCTTCGACGGCTCGGAATCCGACATCCTGCTTGCGGTCGCCCGGCGTGGCGATTGAGATCCGCGCCTATACCGACGGTGCCTGTTCCGGCAATCCCGGCCCGGGGGGCTGGGGCGTGGTGCTGGTGGCCTTGCAGGATGGCAAGGTGGTGCGCGAACGCGAGCTTTCCGGCGGCGCGGCCGAGACCACCAACAACCGCATGGAACTGATGGCCGCCATCGCGGCGCTGGAGGCGCTGGAGCGCCCCTCGCGCCTGACCGTCGTCACCGACAGCGCCTATGTGAAGGGCGGCATCACCGGCTGGCTGCACGGCTGGAAGCGCAATGGCTGGAAGACCGCCGGGCGCAAGCCGGTGAAGAATGTCGATCTGTGGCAGCGCCTCGATGCCGCCGCCGCGCGCCACGAGGTCGAATGGGAATGGGTCAAGGGCCATGCCGGACATGCCGAGAACGAACGCGCCGACCGGCTGGCGCGCGAGGCGCTGGAACGGTTCCGGCCCGCGAAGGCCGATTCGGAAGGCTGAGCGCGGGACGTCGCGCGCGCCGAAGCAACTGGTGTCAAAGCGGGCCCAACCGCCCGGTGAGCGAAGCGAAACCGGGCATGCGCCCGCCCGCCCCCATGGCGGGCGCATGCCCTGGCGTTGGAGTGAGGAGTGATACCGGCCGCCCCTTCGGCCGACCCGTCTGGCGGGAATGCCCGAAGCTTTCGAAACCGGGGGCGTCGAGGCGCGGGAAAGGGTCCGGCGATCGCG
>RFIR01000127.1 GCA_003695135.1 Alphaproteobacteria bacterium
CGAGGTCGGCAATGCCGCCTGGACCTTCGGCGGCAACACGCCGGATACCTTCGTCGAGCATATCCGCCAGTCGGTGCCGCTCTATGAGGAAGGCCACGAGCTGACCTGCCAGCTGAGCGACTTCTTCCTCGGCCCCGACAGCACCGCCTACGAGATCGGCGTCTCCACCGGCGAGCTGATCGGAAAGCTCGCCCGCCACCATGCCGGCAAGCCCGGCATAAGCTGGATCGGGCTCGATCCGGAACTGGCGATGGTGCGCAAGGCACGCGAGCACTGCGCCGAGCTGCCCAATGTCGAGATCCTGCACGAGGATGCGCGGCTTTACGATTTCGACAAGGCCGATCTCTTCGTCTCCTATTACTGCATGCAGTTCATCCCGCCGCGCGACCGCCAGCAGCTGTTCGACAGGATCTACGACCGGCTGAACTGGGGCGGGGCGCTGATCCTGTTCGAGAAGACCCGCGCGCCCGATGCGCGCTTCCAGGACATGATCACCACGCTCTACAACGACTTCAAGCTCAAGAACGGGTTTTCCTGCGACGAGATCGTCAACAAGACCCGCAGCCTGAAGGGGATCCTGGAACCCTTCTCGACCCAGGGCAATATCGACCTGATGAAGCGGGCGGGCTTCGTCGACATCATGACGGTGCTGAAATATCTCGGCTTCGAGGGCTTCATCGCCATCAAGTAGCCGGCGCGCAGCCGGCGCGTAGCCGGTGCGCCTGCCGGGCGCGCGGGGGGCGGGGGGCCCCGAGCGATGCGAAGACTGGACCGGTTCATCGGCCGCCAGATCCGCAGGCCGTCGGGGCCGGCGGGGCGGCTTCTGGGCCATGTGATGGCCCGCGAGCACATGGCGCTGGCCGCCTGGATGCTGGAGCCGCTCGAGATCGGTCCCGCCGATGCGGTGCTCGATGTCGGCTGCGGCGGCGGCATGACGCTGAAGACCCTGGCCGGGATCGCCCGGGTGCTGAAACCGGGCGGCCGCGTCGCCATGGTGATGGATACCAGCCGGGCCGAGGGCGCGCCGGCGCCGCAGGCGATGGACCGGCGCATGGAGATGCACATCTACTGCCCCGGCGAGCTGCGCGAACTGTTCGCGGCAGCGGGCCTCGCGGCGGTGATTATCCGCACCGATCCCGCCCGCGGCAAGGGCTGGATCTGTGCTTATGGCACGAAGCCGGGCGGCGAAGGGCAGAACGGGTGAGGATCCTGCAGATCGGCACCGAATTCGGCGTCGGCGGCATCGCGCGCCATGTCATCGACCTGACCCACTGGCTGCGCGCGGCCGGGCACGAGGTGTATTTCGCCGGCGGTCCCGGTGCGCTCCTGGACGAACACCGCGATGCGCAGTTCCTCACCGTGCCGCTGGCGCGGGTCTCGGCCAGTGGCGGCAGCCTGCCCGCCCGCCTCGCCAGCCTGATGCGCTGTGCGCGCATCCTGCGCCGCCACATCCGGGCGCTGCGCCCCGATGTGATCCACTGCCATGAAAGCGCGCCTGCCCTGGTCACCGGCATCGCCGCGCGCGGCACCGGCATTCCGGTGGCGGTGACCTATCACGGCTCCGAGCCCGGCCGCATCCGCGCCTTCGGCCGCATCTGCCGCTTCGCCGCCGACATCGTCATCACCCCGGCGCAACGCTGCGCGGAGGAGCTGCACGCGATCGGCGGCATCCCGCGCGCGCGGCTGCGGGTGATCGGGCTGGGCGTCAGGCCGGCCCCGGCGGTGGATGCGGGCGAGGTGGCGGCGCTGCGCGCGGAGCTTCTGGGAAAGGAGGGCAGGCTGCTGGTGCTCCTGCTCTCGCGCGCCTCCTACCAGAAGGGGCTCGACATCCTCATCGAGGTGGTGGGCGAGATCCTGAAAACCCGCCGCGACATGCGCTTCGTCGTCGCCGGCATCGGGCCCTTGTTCGACGAGGTCCGGGCGCAGGCGCGTGCCGCCGGGGTGGCGGAGTATGTGAATTTCATCGGCGAGACCCACCGGCCCTATGCCTATCTGCACGCCGCCGACATCTATCTGCTGACCTCGCGCTGGGAGGCGCTGCCGATCTCCATCGTCGAGGCCTTCCGCGCCGGCCGCCCGGTGATCGCCTCCGATGCCGGCGGGGTGGGCGAGCTGGTCGATGACAGCGTCGGCGCGGTGACCCCGGTGGGCGATGTGGCGGCCTGCGCGCAGGCGCTGCTGCGGCTGGCCGATGATCCGGCACTGCGTGCGCGCATGTCGGCCGCCGCGCTGGAACGGGCCCGCGAGGACCGTTTTTCACCGGATGTGATCCATGCCCGTTTCGAGCGGCTCTATGCCGAGATGACCGGCGCCGCGCCCGATCCCTCCGCCGCCCCGGCCCCGGCCGGGGGATCGTGAGTCTTTCCGCCAGGAAGAAGATGGCGCGCCGCTTCGCCGGATACCCCCGGGCGCGGGCCTGCGCCCTCGCGATCAGGGCAGCGCCCGCCCTGGGGGGCGGGGCGGGCGGGGGGCGATGCACGGCACTGGATGAATCCATGCCGCTTCATCCCGCCCTAGACCGGGGCGGAGGGGTAGCTCTCGATCCGCCGCCGGGGCTGCCGCGACGGCCGGGTGCCCTCGGGCCGGATCGCGACCATGTCGCTCAGCCGGGCGAGGGTGACCGCATCGTCCTCGCCGGCGATGCAGACCCGGTGCCAGATATCGAGCTGCATCAGCCGCAGCCGCAGATCCGGCCCCGCCTCGGCGGCCAGATCGGCCAGCTGGCGGGTGCCGAGCCGCAGCAGCTCGCCCAGATGCGGGCTGGTCAGGAAGGCATCGGCGATCTCCAGCCGCTGGAACACCGTGGTCCAGAAGCCGATCTTCAGCCGCCGGCTCAGCTCCTTGGGGATCAGCCGGTCGGCCACCGCGCGCACCACCCATTTGTCGCGGATGAAGGGATGGGCCTTTTCCCACACGGTGAGCGAGCGTTTCAGCTTGTGGCGCGGGGGCAGGTTGATGCCGAAGCGGGCCACGGCATTGTCGAGGAAGGGAAAGCGCGCCTCGATGCTCGCCGCCATGCCCATGGTGTCGTTGCGGTGCAGGAGCGTGCGCAGATGGTAATGGAGATAGTCGAGCGTCCAGCGCATGCGCGGATCGCGCGCCATGGCCGGCTGGCGCATCAGCGCCTCGGAGACCATGTTGAGATCGTCGGCGATCTCGCGCCCCTTCAGGATCGAACGCACCGCCGGGTAGTTGCCCAGCCGGTCGGGCAGCAGCAGCCGGCCGATGCCGGGGATGGCCCGGATCGCCGCCCCCGCCCGCTGCGTCAGCGCCTCGTAGCCATCCATCAGCCGCTTGCGCCCCAGCCAGGGATAGCCGAGGAAGAGCTCGTCCGAGCCCTCGCCCGACAGCAGCCCCTTCACGCCGCTGTCGCGGGCGAGCTGGGCGATCATCATCAGCGGTGCGCAGTTGGGGTGATAGCTGAAGGGGTATTCGTAATGCCGCATCACCTTCGGGATCGAGGTGAGGAAGTCCCGTTCCTCCACCTCCACCGCATGCAGCTCCAGCCCCAGATGCTTCGCCAGCGCGCGGGCCGCCGGCGCCTCGCTCCAGGCCCCCTTCACATTGGCATGAAACAGCGCCAGGCCGGGATTCGACCTCGCCGCCAGCGCCACGATCAGCGAGCTGTCCACCCCGCCCGAGCAGAAGGCGCCGACGCGCGCATCGGCAAAGGCGTGGCTGTCGACGGCCGCGGCCATCAGCGCCTCGAACTCGTCGGCCACCTGCCCCGCGCCCAGGGCCGAGAGCCGCGCATGTTCATCCGGATCGAGGAAATCGGTGAGCCTGAAGAAGGGCCGGGTTTCCGCCCGGCCCTTGTCGAGCACCAGCATCTCGCCCGGCCCCAGCGCCGCGATGCCGTCATAGAAGGTCACCCCCCGCGTCGGCCCGCCGAAGCCCATCAGATAGGCCGCCGCCATGCCGCGATCGGGGGCGAGCGTCACCCAGGGCGCCAGCGCCTTGATCTCGGAGGCGAACAGGAAGCGGCCCGGCTCGGCGCGGTAAAACAGCGGCTTCATGCCGAAACGGTCGCGCGCCAGCACGATGCGGTCCGCCTCCCGGTCGATGAAGGCGAGGGCGAACATGCCGTCGAGCCGCGGCAGCGCCGCCTCGGCCCCGTATTCGATCAGCATCGCCAGCACCACCTCGGTATCGGAGCCGGTGCGGAACACATGGCCGGCCGCCTCCAGCCCGGCGCGCAGCGCGCGGAAATTGTAGACCTCGCCGTTATAGACCAGCACATAGCGCCCGGTGGGGTCGCGGAAGGGCTGGTGGGCGCGGGCATGGGTGTCGACCAGCGACAGCCGGGCATGGGCGAGGCCGAGACCGGGCTCGGCATGGGTGATGCCGGCATCCGGCCCGCGATGGCCGAGCGCGGCGACGCTTCGCTGCAGAAGGGCTTCCTCCGGCCGGGCGCCATCCCCGAGCCGGATACCGAAAAGACCGCACATGGCGCAATGTCATCCCTGCTTCAAATGCACGCATTCCCCCGCCCGGCCCGGTTCGCGACCGGACGAAAGGACAAATCTTGTCTGTCGGCCGAATGCCGCTCCGGCCGGACGAAGATTTTAGACCGCATCGCCGGGTCGCACCAATAAGCAGCTGCTTATGCGCCCCCTTTCCCGGATCGGGCGGCGCCGGGCGGCCGGGCATGCGGGCGGCCTTGCGGCGGGAAACGCCAGACCCGGGCGCAGCGCCCGGGCGGAGGCGAAATGCGGCGCCGGCGGCGATTATCCATGATTTTCACCTGTTTGGTAGAGACCTCTGCAAAACTCAACCAGCCAGACCCGAGCGTTCCGCGCGGGCGCCACGAAATTGTGGCG
>RFIR01000128.1 GCA_003695135.1 Alphaproteobacteria bacterium
GCCGCCCGGCCGGGATAGCCCAGCACCGCGGCAATCTCCGAGGATTTGCGCCCGGCGATCGCCCGCGCCTCGCCGGCATCATAGCCCGACAGTCCCACGGCGAGAACCGCGCCGTCCGGCCCGGCGATCTCGATCGCATCGCCGCGGGCGAAGCTGCCCTCGACCGCGCGCACGCCGGCCGGCAGCAGCGAGCGCCCGGCCGCCAGCGCCTGCACCGCACCGGCGTCGATGCGCAGCCTCCCGCGCGGCTTCATCGCCGAAATCCACTTCTTGCGGGCGGTCACCGGGTCGGAGGCGGCGCGGAACCAGCTGCAGGCCGCGCCCTGCCTTAGCGCGGTGATCGGGCGCATGACGTCGCCGCGCAGGATCGCCATGGCGCATCCCGCCTGCATCGCGGTCTTGGCCGCCATCAGCTTGGTGCGCATGCCGCCGCTCGCGCCGGAGGATCCGGCATCGCCGGCCATCGCCTCGATCTGCGGCGTGATGCGTTCGACCAGAGCGATGCGCCGGGCGCCGGGGTCGCTGCGCGGATCGGCGGTGTAGAGCCCGTCGACATCGGAAAGCAGCAGCAGCAGATCGGCGCCGACCAGCCCGGCGACCTGCGCGCCCAGCCGGTCGTTGTCGCCGAAGCGGATCTCGTCGGTGGCCACCGTGTCGTTCTCGTTGACGATCGGCACCACCCGCAGCGCCAAGAGCGTGTTGAGCGTGGCGCGCGTGTTGAGGTAGCGCCGCCGGTTCTGGCTGTCCTCCAGCGTCACCAGCACCTGGCCGGCGGTGACGCCGAAGGGTGACAGCGCCTCCTCATAGGCGCGGGCAAGGCGGATCTGGCCGACCGAGGCCGCGGCCTGGGACTGTTCCAGCGATAGCCCGCGCGCGGACAGGCCCAACGCCTTGCGGCCGAGCGCGATGGACCCCGAGGAGACGATCACCACCTCCCTGCCCTCGCCCGCCAGCCCGGCGACATCCTCGGCAAGCCCGCCCAGCCAGTCGCGCCGCAGCTGGCCGGTCGCCGCATCGACCAGCAGCGCCGAGCCGATCTTGACCACCAGCCGGCGCGCGCGCGCGATCAGGGCGGCGGAATCGAGACCGGCTTCTAGGGCGTCCATGGCACGGCTTCCCTTGCCCGCTCACGCCGTCGCGCCCGTTGGGCCTCGATCTGGTGCCACAGATGGCGCAGCGCCGTGCGCATGCCCGAACCGGTGGCAGCCGAGAGCGTCAGCACCGGCCCGCCGGCGAGGGACGCCAGCCGCGCCGCACGCGCCTCGGCCTCTTCGGGGGCGATCAGGTCGCACTTGCTCAGCGCGGTCACCACCGGCTTTGCCTCCAGCCCGCCGCCATACCGGTGCAACTCCTCGCGGATCACCCGGAAATCCTCTTCCAGTGTCTCGGAACTGCAATCGACCAGATGCAGCAGCACCGCGCAACGCTCGACATGGCCAAGAAAACGGTCGCCGAGGCCGCGGCCCTCATGCGCCCCGGCGATCAGGCCGGGAATGTCGGCGAGCACGAATTCGTTGCCATCGATGCCGACCACGCCGAGCGCGGGATGCAGGGTGGTGAAGGGATAGTCGGCCACCTTCGGCCGGGCGTTGGTGCTGGCAGCCAGAAAGGTCGACTTGCCGGCATTGGGCAGGCCGATCAGTCCGGCATCGGCGATCAGCTTGAGCCGCAGTTCGATGGTCATCTCCACCCCCGGCTGGCCGGGATTGGCCCGCCGCGGCGCCCGGTTGGTGGAGGTCTTGAACCGGGCATTGCCCCAGCCGCCATTGCCGCCCTGCGCCAGCAGCACCCGCGTGCCGGTCGCGGTCAGATCGGCGAGCAGGTTGCCCTCCTCGTCACGGATCTCGGTGCCCGCCGGCACGCGCAGCACCGCATCCGCACCCGCCCTGCCGGTGCGGTTGCGCCCCGCGCCCCCCTTGCCGTCACCGGCAAAGAAATGCTGGCGGTAGCGATAGTCGATCAGCGTGTTGAGCCCCTCGACCACCTCGGCCCAGACATCGCCGCCCTTGCCGCCATCGCCGCCATCGGGACCGCCAAATTCGACATATTTCTCGCGCCGGAAGCTGACGCAGCCATTCCCACCCCTGCCGGAGCGGATCGTGACCCGTGCGGTGTCGAGAAACTTCATGCCGCCTTCACCATGCTTCAGCCGGGCGCCGGCGCGTCGGCGCGTTCAAGCGTGAAAGCCCGCGCCGGCACCATTTCACCGCGCGCCACCGAATACACCTCCACCCTGCGCCCCGCGACGAACCCTGCCCGGGCCACGATATGCGCCGAGGCGGGATTGTCGACGAAAACCCGCGCCTCCAGCCGCTCGACACCGGCCTCGAACAGCACCGGGATCAGGCTTGCCAGCGCCTCGCTGGCATATCCGGTGTTCCAGAAGGGCGGTCCGACCCAGTAGCCAAGGCGGAATGCCGCCTCTCCGGCCGGCTGCGCGGAAATCGCACCGATCAGCTCTGCCGCGCCGCAGGGCGTGCCATCCATGATCCAGACATGATCGCTGCGCCTTCCCGATGCCAGCCCGTCGATGAAATCCTCCGCCGCTCCCGGCGGATAGGGCGAGGGGATCGACTCGGTCATGCGTGCGACGCGCGGGTCGCCGGCATAGAGCCGGATCAGACCGGCATCGGAGCGCCGTGGCGCGCGCAGCATCAGCCGCGGCGAAGGAATGGTGGCGGGAAGGAACGCA
>RFIR01000129.1 GCA_003695135.1 Alphaproteobacteria bacterium
AACGACATCCACACATCGACGAGCCGCGAGACCACGGTGTCGGTCCAGCCGCCATAAAAACCGGCGACCAGCCCCAGAATCGTGCCGAACAGGCAGGCGAGCGTTGCCGCGGCAAGCGCCACGATCAGCGCCGTCCGCGCCCCAAAGATGAGGCGCGAGAGCACGTCGCGGCCCAGGCTGTCGGTGCCCAGAAGGTGCCCGGCGATGCCGCGATCGGCCCAGATCGGCGGGCGCTTCTGCAGCAAGAGGTCCTGGGCCAGCGGATCGTGCGGCGCGATCCAGGGTGCCAGCAGCGCCACGAGCGCCAGCACCAGCAGGAAGCCGCCGGCCAGCCTTACCGTCCAGCTGCCGCCCCAGCGCCGGCGCGGCCCGATGACGGCGGTCTCAGCCGCCATGACGCAGCCTCGGATTGAGCAGCACCGCGCCGATATCGGCAGCGAGGTTGATCAGGATGAACATCGCGCCGAAGGTCAGCACCAGACCCTGGATCAGCGGCAGGTCGCGGTTGATCACCGCGTCGATGGCCATGTTGCCCAGGCCCGGATAGGAGAAGATCCGCTCCACGATCACCGTGCCGCCCAGCATGAAGGTGAACTGCACCCCGGTCAGCGCCAGGGTCGGGCCGAGCGCGTTGCGCAGCGCCTCGCGCAGGATGACGGCGATCTCGGAGAACCCCTTCACCCGCGCCAGCAGCGCATAGTCCTCCGACATCGCCTCGACCAGCGCCGATTTCAGCACCCGTCCGATGATCGCCGCCAGCGGCAGCGCCAGCGCCAGCGCCGGCATCAGCATATGCGCGAACACGTCGCCGGCCACCGCGAAGTCGAGCCGCAGGATGGATTCCAGCAGCAGGAAGCCCGAGACATAGTCCGGCGCCAGCCGCGGGTCGATACGGCCCGAGATCGGCAGCAGCGGCCACAGCACGCCGAGCAGGAAGACCATGGCCAGCGCCCAGATGAAATCCGGCACCGCCAGCGCCAGCCCGTTGCCGGTGTCGATGGCGTTTTCCGCCCAGCGTCCGCGCAGCCGGGCCGAGATCACCGCCACCGCGCCGCCGAGGATCACCGCGATCTCCAGCGCCAGCACCGCAAGCTCCAGCGTTGCCGGCAGATGGCGCAGGATCAGCCCCGCCACCCCCTGACGCAGGCTGATCGAGGTGCCGAACTCGCCGGTCAGCAGGTCGCCGCACCAGATCAGGAACTGCGCGGCAATCGAGCGGTCGAAGCCGTAGCGCGCCTGCAGCCGGGCGATGTCGGCCTCGGTGGCGCCGGGCGGGATCATCATCGCCACCGGATCGCCGGGGACCACGCGCAGCAGCACGAACACCACCACGGCCACCCCGGCCAGCGTCAGCAGGCCGAGGGCCAGCCTCGTGGCGAGCATGCGGGCGATCATGCCGCCCGGCCCCGGTTCGGCGCGCGGTCGGGTGCGGTCAGCTCGCCTTCTCCATCCATGCCGGCTGCAGAGCGCCGGAGACGTTGGGCGTGACCTTGACCCGGTCGGCGGCGATGATCGGCTGGACGTATTGCAGCAGCGGGATCACATAGCCCTGCTCGGCGATGTAGCGATCCACCGCCTTCCAGCCGGTGATGCGCTTTTCCTCGTCCGCCTCGCCCCAGAGCGGGCCGATCATCGCGTCGAGATCCTCGGTATCCCACACCGAATGCGGCGAGGGGCCGAACATGGCAAAGCCGGTCGAGGTGGTCGGATCGCCGATGGCGTTGCCCCAGTTGTAGAAGGCCGCCGGGGCCAGCTTGTCCTGCGCGCGCAGCTCGAAATGCTTGGCGATCTCGTAGACCTCGATCTCGGCCTCGATGCCGATCTTGCGCCACATGCCGACGATGGCCTGGATCATCTCGTAATCCTTGGGCTTGAAGCCGCGCGTGGTCTGGATGGTGAAGCGCACCGGGTTGTCGGGGCCATAGCCGCTTTCGGCCAGCAGAGCGGCCGCCTTGTCGGGGTCGTAGGGCACCTTGATGGTGGGGTCGTAGGCGGCGTATTGCGGCGCCTCCAGCGTGTCGATGGGCTCGCCATAGCCCGAGAGCAGGAGATCGACGATGGCCCGCTTGTCGATGGACATGTGCGCGGCCAGCCGCACGTTCTTGTCCAGCATCGGCCCGACATCGTTGAGAAAGATCATCGCGATGTCGGAAACCGGGGTGGTGTAGCCGTGCAGGCCGGGCTTTTCCTTCAGCCGGTCGTATTCCTCGTAAGGGATCTCCAGCGTCACGTCCGAGGCGCCGCTTTCCACCTCGGCCACCCGGCTGGTGGCGTCGGGCACGAACTTGAAGATCACCGTCTTGAAAGCCGGCTCACCGCCCCAGTAATGCGGATTGGACTTCAGCCGCAGGAAGGCGCCGCGCTCGAAGGCATCGACCATGTAAGGCCCGGTGCCGATGGGGGCGGCCTCGAAGCCCTCCGCACCAACCTTCTCGTAATAGGCCTTGGGCATGACATAGGCGGTCAGGAAGGCCATCCACTTGAACAGCGTCGGCTCATAGCGCAGCACGTCGGCGGTGACCCGGTTGCCGTCGATGGCGAAGTTGCCGATGGTCGACCAGATGAACTGGATCGGGTTGCCGGTCTCGGGCTTGCCGGCGCGTTCCAGCGACCACACGATGTCCTCCGGCCCGAAGGGCGATCCGTCCTGCCAGCGCACGCCCTCGCGCACATCCATCCAGACCTTCGTCCTGTCCTCGTTCCAGCCCCATGCGGTCAGCAGGCCGGGCTGGAAGGACAGATCCGGCCCCTGGCCTATGAACTGGTCGAAGACCGAGCGATAGATGGCCTGGATGGTCGGGTTGACCGCGGACAGCCCCACCGTCGGGTCCCATGAGGGCAGGGCGACATTGTAGGCGATGGTTACCGTGTCGTCGGCCTGGGCCAGAACCGCGCCGGGGCGCAGCAGGGCCGAAAGCGCCAGCCCCGCCCCGGAGGCTGCAAGGATCTCGCGGCGGCTCGGGCCGCACTTGGCGTCGGTCGTCATGATCTCGTTCTCCACTGTCGCGGCCTGCACCTCGGCACCCGCTGCGCGCGGGACAGACCTGTTATGGCTCCCCGGCCCGATGGGCGGGGAATTGTCCTTTGGCTTAGACCAGCTTGCCGCGGCTCGCAAGATTGCGGGGCGCAGTGCAGACGGCGCCCGCTCCGCCCGGATTGAGGTGCAACCCATTCGACGGTCACGGCGCAGGGCCGGACAGCGATCAGCGATCTGGGCGGCTGGCATTGCATCCTGCCACCGACCGGGGTCACGCGCGCCGGGCGGGGGCCACGAGGCGGACATGCGCCCACCCCAAGACGGGGCGAATCGAACCGGCCGCGCATGGCACTGGCCGGTACGCGCTGGGTGCCTGGGACGCAGGATGCGCCGCATGCCACTGGAAGTTGCGGTGCCCGTCCTCGCCTCGGAGTGACCGTGGACGGCGGCTGGAAGGTCGTCACGCTCGACCCGAAAAATGACCCGGATATTGCCTGTCAGGCCGGCAAGCCGCGCAGGAACCGGCCCATACGGTCTGCGAGTGGAGTGCTGTTATGGCTGGACGCATTCGAACACGCGACCCGACCGGGCCGCGTGTTCGCATGAGATTCGCAATGCACCGGGCAGCGCCGGACGGCGCCGCCGTGGCAGAGACCCGCTTACTTCGCCTGGAAGGGCAGGTCGTTTTCGGGCCCGAGGCCGTTGACCTCGTTCCAGGCCGGCGAGCCTTCCGGGCACAGCCGCTTGATGGTCGAGGCAGTGGCGAGGTTGTCGAAGTTGATGCTGCCCCCGGTGCGCACGCCGCAGAAGGCGCAGCCGGTCAGAACGACGGCGGGCGTGGCCGGTCCTTCCGCAAAGTCCGCATAAGCCGCCGACGCGGCAAAGAGCGATGCGGCGGCCAGCAGCATTGTCTTTTTCATGGATTGGCTCCCATTCTTCATCATTTCATTGCGCGGGTTACGCAGCAGGCACTGGCGGACCCCTCACGCACGCGAAACTGACTCACCGCCGCGAATCTGTCAACGCGACACCTGTGTACGCTGCGCGAAGATCGCATGGTGTGACTTTTCTACTATGTTTTCAGCCGCATTCCTGCCCGAATCCACGGCGTTTCGGGATTCAAAGCGAGCGTGGGGTCAGGATCATCTCCACGCCATCCTCGATCGTGTTCGGCCCGCCGAGTTCGGTGACGAGCTTGACGATCCAGTCATTGTAGAGCCGCACGCAACCCGAGGTCTCCTCGGTGCACATCTGGACGGGATAGCCACCGGTGCCGTGCAGCACCGCTGAAGGCATGTAGTGGCCCTTGAACCAGCGGAAGCGGATCTTGCGCTCGCCCATCGGGTTGCCGGGATGGCCGTATGGCACTGCGCCCGGCGGCAGGGGCGGCGCGTTCTCCTCGGGATTCTGCACCCGGTAGAGGTTGTACTTTCGGCGCAGCGAGGCGCTGGGATACCAGCTCGGTTGCATCTCCACCTTGTAGGCGCGGCCATGCACGGTCTGCCCGCCCAGCCGCCATGGCGCGGGGGTGACCACCGGCCAGATGCCGCGCGCGACATACTTGTCGCCCTGCTTCTCGTGCAGCTCCATCAGCCGGTCCTTGAACGAGGCGGTCAGCACCCAGCGCGGATTGGACAGCGGCGCGATGATCGGCTCAGGATTCGGTTTCAGCTTTTCCCAGTGGAAGATGCCGATCTGGCCATCGGGCATTTCGCGGATCTCGATCTTGCCGCATTTGGCCAGCAGCCGCCCCCGCGTGTCGATCGTGCTGGCAAGCGCCGGGCCGGCGGCGAGCACCGCCAGCCCGCCTGCAAGAAAGCCGCGCCGCCCGAGAGCTGCCGTTCCGCCCGATCCGTCCTGTTTCATTCCTGCCACTCCTCACACATCATGCACCACCAATGCCATATCGTGTCGGATCCTGGCACCGGAGTTATCTGTCTCGCACAGCATTGTGAAGGCTTTGTGGACCGGCGCCCCGCCCCGGTCATGTTGTCGCAACATGCCTGCGCGCGGGCCCGGTCCCGGAATTTCATGCCGCTGGCAGTGGCGCCTCAGATGAAGGTTGAACAAGGGCCCGCAGTGCGCGCGGCGCTGGCGGGTGGCGGTTTCGCGGTGGGCTGTGTCCGGGCTGCAACAGTCGTCTGCGCGGTTCCGGCGGCGCGGTTTTAGACGCGGATGACGAAATCGGCCGGCGCGCTGGCCTCCATCACCAGCCGGCCGTTCGGCAGATCGTTCTCCTCGGTCTTGCGCCGCGCCTCGGCCACATCCAGCCCCTGTTTCGCCCAGCGCCGCATCAGCCGGGCGCGCAGCTCCTCCTCGGGCACGCTCAGCATCACCGTCAGGTCAAAGAGGGGTCGCAGGGCGTTCCAGGGCGGACGGTCGAGCAGCAGGTAGTTGCCCTCCGCCACCACCACGCGCACCGATTGCGCGATCAGCCGGGCGCCGGCGCGGGCGATCTCGATATCGCGGTCGAAGACCGGAACCGCGACATGCGGCTCGTCATTGGCACGCAGGCGCAGGAGGGTATGACGCAGCCCGCCGACATCGAAGGTCTCCGGCGCCCCCTTGCGCGGGCGCAGCCCGGCCGGGACCAGATACAAATCGTCATAGTGAAACCCGTCCATGGGCAGCAGCGCGGCGCAGCCCGGCTCGGCCGCGTTCATCTGCGCGACGACCTCGCCGGCAAGCCGCGACTTGCCCGAGGCGGGCGGGCCGGCGATGGCAGCGATCACCCGGCGTTCCGGGGCCAGTCCCAGCAGGCGGGGGGCAAGCTCGCCGCGCGCGATCTCCGCGCTCATGCGATCAGCCGGTACTGCCGCGCCTTGTTGCGCAGGAAGGGCACGCCGCGTTCCATCACCTCGTCGAAACTGCCGGCCACCGGCCGCCAGATCGCGAGTGCCTGGGCAATCTCGGGCGGCAGGTTGACGAAGCTTTCCATCGCCATGCCGCCGCGAAAGCCGATGGCGGCCAGCGCGGCGAAGATCTCGTCCCAGTCGCAGGTACCCTCGCCCGGCGTGCCGCGGTCACTTTCGGAGAGGTGGATATAGCGCAGATGCGCGCGCGCATCGAGAATGCCGTTGGCCGCGCCCTTCTCCTCGATGTTCAGGTGATAGGTATCGAGATGGATGAAGAGGTTTTCGGCCCCGACCCGCTCGATCATCTCCCGCGCCTGCCAGCCGGTGTTGATGAGGTGGTTCTCGTAGCGATTGACCGGCTCGATGCCAAGCGGCAGGCCGAGGCTGCGGGCATGGCGGGCGGCAGTCTCCAGCGTCCGGGCGACATTGTCGTATTCGGCGGCGGTCGGCGGCTGGCCGGTGCGCTCGCCGATCCCGCCATAGGTCACGCCCGACAGCGCCTCGGCCCCCATTTCGCGGGTCTTGTCGAGCGCGGCAACCAGATGGGCGGTGGCGGCATCGGGGTTGGCGGAGGCAAGGCAATGCTCGGGCAGGCCCAGCGAGCACACCGCGCGCATGTGGTGGTGTTCGAGCAGCGCACGGGTATGGGCGGCGTCGATGATCGAGATGTCGAGCAGCGCGATCTCGACGAAATCCATGCCCCACTCCGCCGCGGCGGAAACCGCGCGTTCCGCCCCGGCCGGGTCCCAGCGCATGGTCCACATGCAGCTATGCACGCCGAAACCTTCCATCGCCCGATCCTCCTGCCCACTCGCGACCCGGAGCACCGTCCGGGCCGGACCAGCCTTATATCAGGATCGGGCGCGGCCCAAGCCCGCGAAACTGCCGGCGATCCGCGCCATGCGGATCAGGACAGGCCGCGCCGGGCAAGCACGTGGTTGGCGATTCATTCGCGGCGCAGCCCGCGCGCGGCGAGCTCGGCATCGCTCAGCCGGTCGAGCGCGGCGATCTCGCGCTCGATGCACGCCGCGTCGGAGTGCCGATAGGCCCGTTCGGCAAGCTCCATCAGCCAGGCGACAAGGCCTCCCTGCCCCCTGTCCTTGCGCCGCGCCGGCTGCGGCGCCGGGATCTCGGTTGTGAACGCACTCATCGCAAGTCTCCGTCAATCGTTTCCGGCCCGTATCTGCCTGTGAGGCGAGATAGATGCTGCGCTGCAGCAATTGAACCGACGATGCGTCAAACCCGCCATGCGCGAGGCGCAAGAGCAATCCCGTCCAATCCGAAGCGAGTCCAACACGAGGACTTGCCCGGGCGCCAGCCCGGGCAGCGCCCGCCCGCCCCCAGGCGGGCGCTTCGGTTCGACGCGCTTACGCGGCGCCACCGGCGCCACGGTCGCGTCTCACCCTCGGGCGTGCGCTGCCTTTCGACGTCGTGCACGTGGGTCGGGTACGCTCAAGGCCGGAACAATCGGGCGTGATGCGCGGGCGACGGATCAGCCGCGGACCGACGTGGCTGCGCAAGGCGTCGGTGATCAGGCCGGGCGGTCCAACTCCACCGCGCGCCCGGTGCGCGCCGCCTCCTCGGCCGCGGCGCCGACGATCACCGACCACAGCCCGTCCTCGGCCGTCACCTCGGGCCGGCCGGTGCCGCTGCGCACCAGTTCCAGGAAGCGCTGGTGCTGGAAGAAGGTGGCACCGTGATGATCGCCCGCGCGTAGCACCGTCTCGTCGACCGGCACTTCCTCGGCCGTCTCCGTCCGCTCGGCCCGGTCGGCGATGGCGATCTCGGCCGTGCGTTCGCGGCCGTCGCGGGAAAACCGTGCCGGACCCGGCACCCGCGCCTCGATACGCGCCTTCGGCCCGGTGACCGAGACCTCTTCCTGCCAGTAGGAGCCTTCGGCGAACATGCACAGATCGAGCATTCCGCGCGCGCCGGAGGCGAAATCGACGATCACGAAGGCATTGTCGATGATGTCGGGCGCCCGATTGCCGTAGCGTTCCTCGAGATGGTTGACATCCATCGCGCCCGAGGCCAGCACGCGGACGGGATCGCTTTGCAGCACATGGCGCATCAGGTCCCAGAAATGGCAGCATTTCTCGACCAGCGTGCCGCCGGTGCGCTCGGAAAACCGGTTCCAGTCGCCCACCTTCTCGAGAAACGGAAAGCGGTGCTCGCGAATGGCCATCATCACCGGCCGGCCGGCGGTGTTGTGCCGGACTTCCTCGATCAGCCGGGCGATGGGTGGCATGTAGCGGTATTCCATCGCGATCCAGAGCGGCGCGGCGCGAGTCGCGGCGAGCGCGGCGACCTCGCGCGCATGGGCCACGGTGGTGCAGATCGGCTTTTCGCACAGGATCGGCTTGTTGCCGGGCAGAAGCTCCAGCAGGGCCTCGTAATGGGCATCGTTGGGCGAGGCGATGAGATAGACGTCGCAAAGATCGGCAGAAACCATCTCGCGCCAGTCGGAAAAGGCGCGCGCCGTGCCCCCCTGCAGCTCCAGCGAGGCCGCGCGCATCGCCGCATCGGGATCGGCCAGTGCCGCAACTTCCGCCTCGGGCAGAAGCGCAATGTTGCGGATATGCTCCTGGCCCATCATGCCGGCGCCGATCAGCCCGTAGCGGATCATTCTCTCACAACTCCAGAACCGGAAGACCGAGCGCCGCCGCGGTTTCGCGCAGTGCCGCCCGATGGTCGCCATAGGCCACGGCCATGTGATGTTCAATGCCGCCGGCAATCAGATCGGGCAGCACCGCGGCAACCGGCCGGTCGAGGCGCAGCACGCCGGAGGTACCGGTGAAGGCCATCGGCCGGCGCAGCATCTCCGCCCCGGCCAGCACCATCTTGGGCTGGCCGAGCGCCTGGGAGATGCGCATCAGCGTCACCCGCCCCGGCTTCAGGGTGAACTGGTAGAGCAGCGGCATCCGGCGATTGGTGTGGATGGTCGCCACTGCCGGCGTTTCGGGATCGCGCATCGAGACCGGCGCCTGGCCGCAATGCCAGATCACCCCGGTATCGTCGGCCGCATCCATGTCGACGAGATCGGTCAGGAACACCGGGGCGCCGGCGGCCTCCTGCAGGATCATCTGGCTCAGCGCGCCATAGACATCGGCCTCGCAGGCGCAGGGGGTCCGCGCCTCGCCCATCATCGAGACCGGGCCGCAGACCGCACCGCCATATTCGGTGAAGGTCTCGGGCCAGCAGCGAATGGCGAAGGCGTCGATGCCGCGGGCCGTGCGCAGATCGTCGAGCGCCAGCTTCAGCCGCAGCGAGCGGTCGAGCTCGGTCTGATCGACCGCATCGAGACCGGCAAGCTCGCCCTCGGCTTGCTCGCGCAGGCTGCTCGCCGCCTCCGCCGGGGCGGTGCGGGCGGTGTCGAAGAGGGCCTCGAGCGCGATCTCCTCCACCGCCACTCCGGCCAGCGCCCCGAGCCGTTCGGGGTCGTAGGCACAGGTGTCAAAGCCCGGCGGATGCGCGCCGATGCGTCCGATGCGCCGGCCCGCCACGGCCGCGGCAATGCGGTGGCCGGCGCCGCTGTCGTCGCTTGCCGGTACCGGCGCGGGCGGCGCGGCGATCCCGCTGCCATCCAGAAGCGCCGACAGGGCGTCGTCCGTCAGCGTCTCCGGTGCGCCATAGGCCCAGGCCGGATGGATACCGCGCAGGCCCAGCGCATGGGCGGCAAGGTTCAGCCCGCAAAAGGCGTTGAGCCTGAGCCGCCCGCCGCGCCGCGGCTCGGGCACCGCCCAGATCGACAGCGGCAGGCCGAGACCGGCCGCCTCCACCGCCATGCCCGCATCGGTGAAGGTGACCTGCAGGATCAGGATGCGGCGCGCGCCGGCCTGCGTGATCTCCGCCAGCCCCGCGCGGGCGGCATCCTCGTCGAGCAATAGCCGGCGCGGGCCGACGAAGGCGGCGCCGGTCGCATCGAGCCGCGCCAGCATCGCGGCCAGCCGTTCCCCGGCAAAGGCGGTATCGAAGGTCGCCCGGCCGAGCGGCAGCAGGCCGATGGGGGCCTCAGCCATTGCCGGGATACCCGTGGCGGAAGCTGGCATCGGCGGGCTGGAAGCGCGCGCCGCCTGGGCCGTAGACCGGGTGCGCGCGCCAGTCGGCGGCCTCCGCCTCGGCCAGGGCGCAAATTTCGGCCATGTAGGCGTCCGAGGCGCCGCGCAGCTCCGCCTCGATCGCCGCCCAGTCCGGATAATGGGCAAAGGCATCGAGCCAGATGGCGCGGCCGGCGAGAAAGCCCGAGCATCCGGCGCGGAAGGCGTGGGCCAGCACGTTGCGGAACGCCGCCTTGCCGGCCCCGGCCGACAGCATCACCCAGGGCCGGCCGGCCAGCCGCCCCATTTCGTCAAACAGCGCCTGCACCGCGGCCGAACCATCGGCATCATCGGCATTGACCGGGCTTTCGAGCTTGAAGAGATCGACGCCGTAATCGGGCCGGGCGAATTCCTCCACCGAGCGCAGCACATGATCGGAGCGCTTGGCGCGCATCTCGACATAATCGGTGGTCTGATGCGCATCGGCGGCGAGCGGATAGACCAGAAGTTCCAGCAGGAAGGGGATGTCGAAGCGGGCGCAATCCTCGCCCACCCGCTTCACGTAGTCCTGCTGCGCGGCGCAGACCTGCGGGTCGGCGTCGGGCCGGTACCAGGCCAGCACCTTGACCGCATCGCCGCCCATGCGCTTGATCTTTTCCACCGACCAGTCGTCGATGCTGGCCGAAAGCCGCCCGCCGGGGGTGTCGCGGAAGAGCGAATCCTCCAGCGTCACCACCAGCCCCTTTTGCGGCGACAGCGCGTCGATGGCGTGCGGGATGGCGTAATGCGGATCGAGCAGCATCGCGGTGCTGCGGTCCTGCAGCGTCTCGACCAGAAGCCGCTTGAAGCGCGCCACCTCTTCCCAGGGCGCCTCGGGCAGGCCGAGATGGCGGGCGATGGGATCCTTGATCGGCGGGCGCTGATCGACGGCGGTCATCTTGAAGATGCCGTTGGCGTCGGCCATGCGGCGCAGGCCCCACAGCTTGCCGGGCGTCAGTTGCATGTCTCGCTCTCCCTCAGAAAGGCCTCGGTCGCGGCGCGATCGGGGCAACCCGCCACCCCGCCGAAGGTCCGGCATTTTAGTGCGGCGCCGGCATTGGCAAAGCGGATCGCGGTACGCTCATCGGCGCCCTCGGCCAAACGCAGCGCGAACAGCCCGTGCCAGACATCGCCCGCGCCCAGCGTGTCGACCGCCTCGACGGCGAAGGCAGGGATATGGGCGATGCTTTCACCTTTGGTGAACCACACGCCCTCGGCGCCGTCGGTCACCGCCACCCAGCAGCGATAGTCGCCGGCCGCCCTGCGCAGGGCATTGTCACGATCCAGACCGGGGGCGAAATCGGCCAGACCCTGCATGGAAAAGGCGAGATGGGTCGCGCCCTGCAGTGCGTCGGCCTCGCAGGGGGCCTCGACATCGACCACCGCCGGCACCCCCCAGCGCCCGGCGGCGGCGATGGCGTCGCGCAACAGCGGCGGCCAGCGATTGTCGGCCAG
>RFIR01000130.1 GCA_003695135.1 Alphaproteobacteria bacterium
TCGGGCGCCGCGAAATGCGGCGCCGGTCATGTTGTGATTATTTTCACTGTTGATTGTTAAATATTGATTGGGGAATTATTTTCTAATTACTTTACGCGCATGATCATAATGACCGAAAACATGGCCGATTCGGTGCTTTGTATTCATGCAGGTGTTTTGCAGGGGCTAGATTCGCAAATCAAGGGTGAAAATGGGAACAACCTCCCCGGCGCCGCATTTCGCCTCCGCCCGGGCACGCCGCCCGGATCCGGCCGACAGAGTTTCGAAAGCTTCCCTGCAAGGCCCGATGCATTCAGGCGTAGCCGCTGCGCGCTCCGCCTTGTCGACCAGCCCCGCGCGCAGCGGCGCGGGAAGCGATTCACATCCGGCCGGCGAGGCTCTAGTCTCGGGGTGCCCGACCCCGAGAGAAGCATGCCCCGGACCGTCTCCCGCCGCCGCCTGCTCGCCACCGGCCTCGCGCTCGCCGCCGCCGGCCCTGCCCCGGCCGCCGAAGCGGTGCCGGAGGACGGGCGCTATGCGCGCTTCCTGGCCCGCGGCCCCTTCGCCGATCCGGCCCGCTTTCCCGTCGGCGTCTGGCTGCAGAGCCCTGCCAATGCGCGGGCCTGGGCCGGGATCGGCATCAACCTCTATGTCAATCTGTGGAAAGGCCCCACCGCGGCCCAGCTCGATGCGCTGGCCGCCGCCGGCATGCCGGTGATCGCGGCGCAGAACGAGATCGCGCTTTCGCCGCGCTACCGCGACACGGTGATCGGCTGGATGGCGCATCCCGACGAGCCCGACAATGCCCAGCCCCTGCCCGGCGGCGGCTATGGCGCCCCGGTGCCGCCCGAAGAGATGCAGGCGCGCTATGCCGCCATGCGCGCGCGCGACCCGTCGCGGCCGGTGCTGCTCAATCTCGGCCAGGGCGTGACCTGGGATGGCTGGTTCGGCCGCGGCGCCCGCACCGACCACCCCGAGGACTATCCGCGCTACATCGAGGGCGCCGACATCGTCTCCTTCGACGTCTATCCGGTCACCAGCCGCCATGCGCCGGTGGCCGGCCGCATCGAGCTGATCGGCCGCGGCGTGCAGCGGCTGAGGGGCTGGGCGCGGGCCGGCCAGGGGGTGTGGGCAGTGATCGGGGCGAGCCGCATCGGCAATGCCACCCGCCGGCCCAACCCGGCCGAGCTGCGCGCCCAGGCCTTCATGGCCATCGCCCATGGCGCGCAGGGCATCGTCTGGTTCGCCCACCAGTTCGCGCCCCGCTTCGTCGAGGCCGCGCCGCTGCGCGAGCCCGACACGCGCGCCGCGCTCGCCGCCGTCAATGCCGAGATCGCCGGCCTCGCCCCGGTGCTGGGTCGCGGCCGGCCCGAGCCGGGGCTGCGGCCGCAGGCCGGGGCCGGGGTGACGGTGCGCGCGCTCGCCCATGACGGCGCGCTGTGGCTGATCTGCATCAACGACCGCCCCGCGCCCACGCGCCTGCGCCTGCGCCTGCCCGGCGCGATGCGCGGGGTCGAGCCGGCCACTGGCGTGCGGGTCGCCAGCGATGCGGCGGGGCGGATCACGCTCGGTTTCGCCGGCTATCAGCCGCGCATCCTGCGTCTGGGCTGAGGGGGCGGGGCGGCGATCGGCGGGGCGTCGCGAAATGCGGTGCCGGCGATGTTTTCCACTGGAGAATTGTCTTCCAGAGATCCCTGCGCAATTCCGCTGGCCAGACCCGGGCGCTGCGCCCGGGCGGAGGCGAAATGCGGCGCCGGTCATGTTGTGACTATTTTCACTGTTGATTGTTAAATATTGATTGGGGAATTACTTTCAAGAGACTCCTACGAAACTCCACTGGCCAGACCCTGTCGCTTCGCCTGGGCGCCGCGAAATGCGGCGTCAGCGAAGTTTGCTCCTGATTTTCACTTATTTGGAAAATATTGATTGGGGAATTATTTTCTAATTACTTTATACGCGCGCAGTTCACGTTGGCAGAAAACGCGTCTCGCCCGGGATGCCCCGTCGTGCCGGAGTTTCGCAGGGGTCTCTTCAAATTACTTTATGCGCGCGTGATCATGATGACCGGAAACCGGGCCGATTCAGCGGTTTGCATTCATGCCGGTGTTTTGCATGGGTCTCTTTCTGGAGCGTGTCGGGTTTGATCGGGCTCACCCGCCCGTGGTGCGTGAGCCGACACGGCGCTGCACGCGTTCGCGGCTGAAACCTGCCACCGGCAGGTTTCCGGGACGCCGCTCCTCCGGCGCTTCGCGCGTTCGCCCGCTCTTCTCGCGCCATGGCGTTCGCGGTCTCACCCCTGCGACCGCCGGCCCCTTGGACCGGGGCGGGCGATTGAGGCATGATGCGCGCCTGTCCCGGCCCGGCATCGCGATGCCGCGGCGCGGGGCGCGGGTGCAGTTTCGGCGTGCGGGTGCGGGCGTGATCGTGAAGGGACCGGAGTGATGGCGCAGCTGAGGGATCGCGGCCAGTTTGTCCGCTTCACGCTGGTCCAGGGGCTCGGCACCGTGCTCGACTATGCGGTGGCGGTGGCGCTGGTCGGCCTGCTCACCGCGCCGCAGCTCGCCGCCTCCACCGCCGGATTCCTGCTCGGCACCGTGGTCAATTACTGCGCCCACAACATCTTCAGCTATGCCCATACCAGCCGCGCCAGCATCTCGCTGAAAGGCTATGGCAGCTATCTTCTGGCGGTGCTGTTCGCGCTGGCCGTGCGGCTGGCGGCGGTCGCGCTTCTCGGCGCGGTCACCGCCCTGCCCTTCTGGCTGATCCTGATCCTGGCCATCGGCGCCTCCTTCGTGACCAGCTACGTGCTGGCCACGCTGTGGGTGTTCGCCCGCAAGTCGGGTTGAGCGGCATGGCGCGGATCACCGGCCTGAACGCGGCGCAGCCCGGCACCGCCCCGGGGCGGCGGGTCTTCCTCCCCGCCATCCTCGCCGGGCTGGCCCTTCTCGCCGCCGGGCTGGTCCTGACGCCCGAACGCGCGCTGGCGCTGTTCCGCCCCGGCGCGGGGCCGGGCGACGAGGCGCTGATGACCGGCTTCCGGCTCCTGCGCGCAATGCTGGCCGCAGGCGGAGTCTGGGCGATCGTGCTGGGCCTGCTGCCGCGGCCGGCCGCGCCCGCCGCCGCCCTGCCCGCCCCGCCGGGCTGGAGCCGGGCCGAGATCGCGCTCTTCGCCGCGCTGATGATCCTCGCCGCGGCGCTGCGGCTCTACGGGCTCGACCGCGGCATCTGGATCGACGAGATGCTGACCCACGTCAACTACATGCCGCTGACGGTGGGCGAGATCGTCACCAGCTATGCCGACGCCAACAACCACATCCTGTTTTCGGTCCTCGCCCGGCTGTCGCTGGAGGAGCTGGGCGACACGCTGTGGGCCTTCCGCCTGCCGGCCGCCCTGTTCGGGCTGGGCAGCATCGCGGCGCTGCACCTGCTGGCACGGCGGGTGACGGGGCGGATGGAGGCGCTGTTTGCCACCGCGCTGGTCACGCTGTCCTTCCACCACATCTGGTTCTCGCAGAACGCCCGCGGCTATACCGCGCTTCTGTTCTTCACCCTGATCTCCAGCGTCTTCCTCTTCGATGCGCTGCGCAGCGGGCGGCGGGGGCCGTGGCTGCTCTATGCGCTGACCGCCGCGCTCGGCGCCTGGACCCATCTGACCATCGCCTTCGCGCTGATCGGCCAGTTCGCGGTCTGGGCGGTGTACGCGGCCAACGGCCGGCAGGGGGCGGGGCTGGCGCGCTGGCAGGGGCTTTTCTGGGGCTTCGTGCCGCTGGGGCTCGCCATCCTGATCCTGCATGCGCCGGTGCTGCCGCAGATGCTGGGCGGCGCGCTGCTGGGTACCGGGCTGAAGGGGGCCGGCAGCGAATGGGTCAACCCGGTCTGGGCGGCGCTGGAGCTGATCAAGGGGCTCGGCGCCGGCTTCGGCGGGCTCGGCATGGCGGTGGCGGGGGCCGGCGCGCTGGTGGTGGCGGCGGGCAGCATCAGCTATGCGCGCACGCGCTGGGAGGTGGCGGTGCTGTTCTACCTCCCCTGCCTGAGCGCGCTGATGCTGATGCTGGCCATCGGCTATACCATCTTTCCCCGCTTCTTCTTCTTCGCCATGGGATTCGCGGTGCTGATCGTGATGCGCGGCGCCACCGTGCTGGCCGGGCTGGCCGGGCGGCTCTTGCGGGCCTCGCAGGCCAACCGCACCCGGCTCGCGGCGCTGGCCTGCGCGGCGATCCTCGCCGCCTCGACCGCCTCGCTGCGCCATGTGCACGCGCCCAAGCAGGATTTCGAGGCCGCCATCGCCTTCATCGAGGAAAACCGCCGCCCCGGTGATGTCGTCCTCACCCTCGGCATCGCCGATTTCGTCTTCAACCGCTACTACCGCAAGGGCTGGGCCAGCGTCGCCGATGCCGCCGGGCTGGATGCGGCGCGCAAGGATGCGGCGCGGGTGTGGCTGGTCTATACCCTGCCGGGGCTGATGCAGGGTGCCTTTCCCGACATCATGGCCCGGATCGGGCAGGATTTCCGGGTCGCGGCCAGCTTCCGCGGCACGCTCAATGGCGGCGAGATCGTGATCGCGCGCAGCCCCTGACCCCGAAGCGGAGCCCCGGATATGTGCGGATTGTGCGGCATGCTTGCCACCGGCCCGGTGCCGGACCCCATCGACCCGGCGCTGATCGACCGGATGACCGACAGCATGGCCCATCGCGGGCCGGACGATCGCGGCAGCTGGGTCGATGGCCGCATCGGGCTCGGCCACCGGCGGCTGTCGGTGATCGACCTCTCCGCCGCCGGCCACCAGCCGATGGCCAATGAGGACGGCTCGGTGATGCTCGTCTACAATGGCGAGGTCTACAATTTCCGCGAGCTGCGCACGCGCCACCGGCTCGACGAAAAGGGCCATGTCTTCCGCTCGCGCACCGACAGCGAGGTGCTGATCCATCTCTACGAGGAGCTGGGCACGGAGATGGTGGCCGAGCTCAACGGCATGTTCGCGCTGGCGATCTGGGACGGGCGGCGGCAGGAACTGTTCCTCGCCCGCGACCGCTATGGCATCAAGCCCTTCTTCTACCAGCAGGACGAGGGCCATTTCCGCTTCGCCTCCGAGATCAAGGCCCTTCTCGCCGATCCGCGCGTGCCGCGCCGGCCCGATCTGCAGGCGCTGCACGATTTCCTCTCCTTCAACTACATCCCCGGCACGCAGACCGCCTTCGAGGGCATCGCCGAGATCCCGCCCGGCCATCACATGCGCGTCACCGCCACCGGCGAGACGCGGCTCGCGCGCTACTGGGATCTCGACTTCACCCCCGATCACGGCATCTCCGAGGCCGATGCGGTGGCGCGCACGCGCGAGCTGATGCAGACCGCGCTGGAACGGCGGCTGATCGCCGATGTGCCGGTGGGGGTGTTCCTGTCCGGCGGGCTCGATTCCAGCACGCTCACCGCGCTGATGGCGCGCACGACGCAAGGTCCGATCCACAGCTATGCCATCGGCTTCGAGGATCAGAGCTTCAACGAGCTGCCCCATGCGCGGATGGTGGCCGAGGCCTTCGGCACCGCCCATCGCGAGGTGCTGATCACCGCCGACATGGTGCGCGACATGCTGCCGGGCTATCTGCGCTTCATCGACGAGCCCTATGGCGACGGCTCGGCGATCCCGACCTACTACATCTCCGAGCTCGCCCGGCAGGAGGTGGTGGTCGCGCTGTCGGGCGAGGGCGGCGACGAGGCCTTTGCCGGCTATGACACCCATGCCGCCCACAACGCCTACCGCAAGGCGCGCATGGTGCCGGGCTTCATCCGCAACCGCATCCTCAAGCCGCTGGTCGGCCTGCTGCCGGTGTCGGACAAGAAGCTCAGCTTCGAGTTCAAGGCCAAGCGGTTTCTCGGCGGGCTCGACCTGCCGCCGGAGGAGGCGCATCTGTGGTGGCGCATCGTGCTGGACGAGGGCGAGAAGCTGGCGCTTTACACCGAGGAGACCCGCGCCCGCTTCGAGCCTGCGCCCGCGGTGCGCCATTTCCGCGAGGCCTTCGCCCGCTCGGCCTCGCCCGACGTGCTGTCGCGGCTGATGTATATCGATTCCACGATCTTCCTGCCCGACGATCTGATGATCAAGAACGACCGCATGACCATGGCCCATTCGCTGGAGGCCCGCGTGCCCTTCACCGATCCCGAGCTCACCGGCTTTCTCGCCACCCTGCCGCCGGGGCTGAAGATGAAGCGCGGGCGCAAGAAGCACATCCTGCGCGCGGCGATGCAGGGCATCCTGCCCCCGGCGATCCTCGACAAGAAGAAGGTGGGGCTGGAGATGCCCTATTCGCGCTGGCTCAAGCGCGAGCTCAACCCGCTGATGCGCGACTGGCTCGGCCGCGAGCGGCTGGAGGCGACCGGCCTCTTCCGCCCCGAGGCGGTGGCCCGGCTCGTCGACGAACACATGGCCGGGCGGCGCGACAATGGCCGGGCGCTGTGGGGGCTGATGAACTACATGATGTGGCACGATCTGCGCATCGGCGGCTGAGCGCGGGCGGGGGCCGAATGGGCAGGGCATGTCCCGTCAATGCGCATTGCGTGCGTGCAAGGCAATTGGAAGAGGCGCCTGCGAAACAAGATGCAGGCGGATGCCCGGAATGCATGAGGTCTTGCAAGGATCGTGAGTGCGCGCGCGTGAAATAATTTGAAAGTAATTCCCCAATCAATATTTATCAATCAACAGTGAAAATAATCACGGCATGTCTGGCGCCGCATTTCGCGGCGCCCAAGCGGAACGCCCCGGTCTGGCTGATGGAGTTTTGCAGGGGTCTCTTCTGATTGTTTTGCCGGACAATCTGAAGCGAACCCGGTTCGAGCACCCGCCCGGAGGGCGAAGCGGCTCACCCATGCGACCCCGTACCGGCTTGCCCGCCCGGCCCGCCGGGCTAGGCTTGGCCGGGGGGCGGATACGCCCCCGCAGGAGGCCCCGCCGCGGGCGGGGGCGAGGCGATGGCCGATTTCAACCCGTATCAGCGGGCGATCATCCGCAATGCCGACTGGTTCATCGCCCATCAGAGCGGCGCCGGCGCCATCGATCTGGAGGGCGACGAGTTCTACGCTGTGCGCGGCGATGCCACGCTGGTCGGCCATTCGGTCACCGTGCGCATGTATGCCCATGCCCTGACCGGGGCGGCGGAATACCGCGATTCCGCCCGCGCCTCGCTCGAGTGGCTGGCCGAGCGTCAGGACGCGCAGGGCGGCTGGAAGCACCATGCCGCCTTCACCCTTGACGGCGCGCAATGCGTCTTCGAGGGCTTCGACACCTATCGCCGCATCAGCGGCGAGGAGCGTTTCGCCGACACCGCGCTGCGCGCCGCCCGGCGCATGGTCTCGGGCACCATCGATGCCGAAGGCCGGCTGCTGTTGCCCAACATCATCGAGATCGGCGAATACGCCCATTTCGCGCTGCTGGCCTGGAAGAGCACCGGGCTGGCCGAATTCCGCACCGCCGCCGAGACCATCCTCGGCCACATCCAGCGCAATTTCGACGCGCAGACGGGCTGCTGGCGGCCCTTCGATGCCGCTGCCATCCGCCGCGACCTGCCGGCGCGGCTGATCCGCCCGCTGCTGCGCTTCTCGGCCGGGGCGCTGCCGCTGAGGGGCCGGCTGATGGCGCGGATGGCCGACCGCATGCTGCCCCTCATCGTCGGCGAAAGCCATGCGCAATACGCGATGAGCATGATGGATGCCGAGGCGCTGCTCGACACGCTCGACGGCTCCTGCCGCTTTCCCGAACTGCGCGCCCAGACCGCGACCGCCATCGGCTGGGTGACGACGCATTGCGCCGGGCCCTTCCCGGGCAGCGTGGTCGAATCCTGCCCGCCGCAAGGGGGGCGCAACACCTATCCGGTGCGGCTGCTCAACGACACGAAGATGGCCGCGCTCTGGCCCGCCGCCTGCCTGCTTCTCGCCTGCTGCGGCATGAACGATGCA
>RFIR01000131.1 GCA_003695135.1 Alphaproteobacteria bacterium
GCGGCGGGGGCTTTCAACTCCTGATCGGGGGGATCGGGCCGGCGCAGCCGGCAGAGGTCATAGACGCCGAATGCGAGCAGGTGCCGGCGCTGCCCGAACCCGCGCCCGCTGCTCCCGACGTCCCCGACGTCTTCGAGGATTAGCCCCGTGGCCGATCAGCCGCAAAGCGTCGCGTACAGGCCTGCCGGACCGACCTGCAAGGCGTTTCACGAGTCGGACGCGTTTGTCCGCGCGATCAGGGGGCCTATCGGTTCGGCCAAGTCCACGACGTGCGCGGTGGAACTGCTGCGCCGGTCGATGATGCAGACTCCCGGGCCGGACGGTGTGCGCCGGACCCGGTGGGCCATTATCCGCAATACGTTTCCGGAGCTTCGGTCCACGACCATCAAGACCTGGAGCGAGTGGTGCCCGACGCATTACGGCAAGTTCACCCTGGACAGCCCGATAGTTCATCATCTGAAAGAGCCCGGATACGACGCGGAGTTTCTGTTTCTGGCTCTCGACAAGGCTGAGGATGTCAGCAAGCTCCTGTCTTTGGAGCTTACCGGGGCGTGGGTGAACGAGGCCCGCGAGATTCCGAAGCAGATTATCGACGCCCTGACCGGCCGCGTCGGTCGTTATCCGAATGCCCGTCAGGGCGGTTGTACATGGTCCGGCATCCTCATGGACACTAACCCGCCGGACAACGAGCATTGGTGGTACCGGTTGTCTGAGATCGAGACCCCGAAGGGCTGGCAGTTCTTCCGCCAGCCGTCCGGCATGTCCGACGAAGCGGAGAACCTGAACTATCTCAATCAGACGACCGCGACGCTCAAGCTGCCGCTGGGCGATCCGAAACGCCTGGCGCAGGGCCGCGGATACTATCAGCGCATCATGGGCGGCAAGGACCCCGACTGGGTCAAGGTCTACGTGCACGGCGAGTACGGTTTCGTTACCGAGGGCGCGGCCGTCTATGCGAACTACCGCGATCAGGTGCATTGCGCGAGTGAGCCGCTCAAGCCGGTCGAGGATCTGCCCATCATGATCGGCGTGGACTTCGGGCTGACCCCGGCGGCGATCATCGGGCAGCGGCTTACCGACGGCCGGTGGATCATCCTCGACGAACTGGTTGCCAACGATGTCGGCGTTGTCCGCCTTGCCGAGCTTCTGGTGCCGTATCTTGCGCAGAAGTTCCCGGCTAATCGGGTGGACGGGGCGTGGGGGGACCCGGCCGGGTCGGCGCGCTCGCAGACCGACGAGCGGACCGCGTTGGAGATCATGACGACGTATACCGGGTTCCGTTGGCGCCCGGCGCCGTCGAATGATCTGACCATGCGCCTGGAGGTGGTCAAGAACGCGTTGAACCGCATGATCGACGGCCGGCCCGGGCTGCTGGTCTCGCCCAGGTGCCGGGTGCTGCGCAAGGGGTTCGCCGGCGGTTACTGCCGCAAGTTCGTCAAGGCGTCGGGGGGGACGCAGGTCCACGAGCAGCCGGCGAAGAATGCCTACTCGCATCCGCATGACGCGTTGCAGTACCTGCTGCTGGGCGGCGGGGAGCATAACGTGGTACTGCATCGGGTCCGGCGTCGGCGGCGTTCCGGGCCGCGTATCGCGGGCGGGCTGGACTATCCGTTGTTTGGCTAGTATGATGCGATAAGCGCAACGTGTTGTGAGAATCGAAACATGTCGGGTATCTTCAGCGCGCCGTCGGCGCCACCGCCTCCGCAGCCGGCTCCGCCGGCGCCGGGGGATCCTTCGGCGGAAGCCGCGCGTGCGGCGCGGGAGCGGGCTGCCGAGGAGGAGCGCCGGCGCAGTGCCCGGGCCGGTCGGGCCAGTACCATCTTCACCAGCCCCTTGGGCGTCTCGGGTGACGCGCCTGTGGCGACGAATGTCCTTCTGGGGGTCTGATTGTTCGATCCATCGGCTGTTGCCGAAAACGTTCTGAAACGGTTTCAGACCGTTTCGCGTAATCGCGGAACGTGGGAAGCGCACTGGGAGGAAGTCGCCCGGCGCGTCCTGCCGTCGTACTCGGGCTCGTTCATCGCCGAAGGAGACTCGTTCCGCAATGGCGAAAAGCGGACCGAGGATATGGTGGACGCGACCGGCGCCCTGGCGTTGCCGCGTTTCGCCGCGGTGTACGAGTCCCTTCTGACCCCGCGCAACTCGATCTGGCACCGCATCGTGCCGGCCGATCCGATCCTGAAACGCAATCGCGCGGCGCGGTTGTGGTTCGAAGAAGTGCGTGATGTGCTGTTCAAGCACCGCTACGCGCCGCGGGCGAACTATTCCAGTCAGCAGTACGACGCGTATCTCAGTATGGGCGCCTTCGGTACCGGGGCGCTGTTCATTGACGCGATTGACCCGCGGTATGGGATGGGGTTGCGGTACAAGGCGGTTCATCTTGGGCAGGTGTATTTCCTGGAAAACCATCAGGGCATCATCGACACGGTGTTTCGCCGGTTCGAACTGACCGCGCGGCAGGCGGCGCAGCGCTATGGCGTCGAAAAGCTGCCGGACAAGATCCGGCAGAACGCCACGGACCCGGCCAAGGGCGAGACCAGGCACTGGTTTGTGAACTGCGTCAAACCGCGGGAGGAGGCGGAAGGCTTCGATCCTGAGCGCGTGGACGTGCGTGGCATGGCCTGGGCGGATTACACCGTGGCCGAAGACGGCCGCCATCTGGTTCACGAATCCGGGATGAACACATTTCCGTACTCGATTCCCCGATACATCACGGCTCCGGGCGAGATCTACGGCCGCGGGCCGGCCATGCTCGTCCTGCCGTCCCTGAAGGTTCTCAACGAGCAGAAGAAGACGCTGTTGAAGCAGGGGCACAAGGCCGTGGATCCGGTGTTGCTTGCCCACGATGACGGCGTGCTGGACAGCATGAGCTTGAAGCCGGGCGCCGTGAACTACGGCGGTGTGACGGCGGACGGCCGCCCCCTGGTCCACACGCTTCCGGTCGGGCGCGTGGACTTTGCCCGGGAATTGATGGAGGAGGAACGGGCGACCATCAACGACGCCTTCCTCATCACGCTGTTTCAGATCCTGGTCGAGTCTCCACAGATGACTGCGACCGAGGTATTGGAGCGAACCCGTGAGAAGGGAATTCTGCTCAATCCGACGATGGGCCGGCAGCAGAGCGAGGCGCTGGGGCCGCTGATCGAACGTGAACTGGATGTCCTGGCTCAACAGGGCCTCTTGCCGCCCATGCCCGACATCGTGCGGGACGCGGGCGGTGAGTTTGCAATCGAGTACGACAGTCCGTTGTCGCGGGCGGCGCGTGCCGAGGAGGCGGCTGGGCTGCTGCGTCTGGTGGACTGGGCGCGGGATTACGTGAACATCACAGGCAATCCGGCGCCTCTCGATCATATCAACTGGGACGCGGCGATGCCCGAACTTGCCGAGATCCACGCCGTGCCCGTGCGTTGGATCAACAGCCCCGAGGTGGTGGCTCAGATCCGTCAGAGCCGGGCGCAGCAGGCGGATATACAGACGGCCATCGAGGCCGGTCCGGCGGCTGCCGGGCTCGCCAAGGCCGTTCCGGAACTGGCGGGTCAAGGTGCTGGCTGAGGTCATCCGACGCGCCCGGTCGTTTCTGCGCGGGCGGCGGGGGTCGTACTACCGCGCGTTCGCGCCCGACAGCCCGGACGGGCA
>RFIR01000132.1 GCA_003695135.1 Alphaproteobacteria bacterium
GCAGCTCGAGGCGCGCGTGCTGATGATGTCGACCAACAACGTCCTCAGCCCCGCCAACGGCAAGCCGATCATCGTGCCCAGCCAGGACATGATCCTCGGGCTCTACTACCTCTCGATCGCGCGCAAGGGCATGCCGGGCGAGGGCATGGTCTTCGCCAGCCAGGAGGAGGTCGACCACGCGCTCGAGGCGGGAATCGTGCATCTGCATTCGAAGATCACCGCGCGCATCGAGCAGGTCGACGAACAGGGCCAGACCTTCATCGAGCGGGTGGAGACCACGCCCGGCCGGCTGCGGCTCGGCGCGCTTCTGCCCCGCAACCACAAGACACCATTTTCCCTTGTCAACCGGCTGTTGCGCAAGAAGGAGGTGGGCGAGGTCATCGACACCGTCTACCGCTTCTGCGGCCAGAAGGAATCGGTGATCTTCTGCGACCAGATCATGTCGCTGGGCTTTCACGAGGCCTGCAAGGCCGGCATCTCGTTCGGCAAGGACGACATGGTGATCCCCAAGAACAAGTGGGAGATCGTCAACGAGACGCGCGAGGCGGCCAAGGAGTTCGAACAGCAGTATCTCGACGGCTTCATCACCCAGGGCGAGAAGTACAACAAGGTGGTCGATGCGTGGTCGAAATGCTCCGACCGGGTGGCCGAGGCGATGATGGCCGAGATCTCGGCCGTCCGCGTCGACGAGCAGGGCCGCGAGATGGAACCCAACTCGGTCTACATGATGGCCCATTCCGGCGCCCGCGGCAGCCCGGCACAGATGAAGCAGCTGGGCGGGATGCGCGGGCTGATGGCCAAGCCCTCGGGCGAGATCATCGAGACGCCGATCATCTCCAACTTCAAGGAAGGCCTCACCGTGCTGGAGTATTTCAACTCCACCCACGGCGCGCGCAAGGGCCTGGCCGACACGGCGCTGAAGACCGCGAACTCGGGCTATCTGACCCGGCGTCTGGTCGATGTGGCACAGGACTGCATCGTGGCCATCGACGATTGCGGCACCGAGCGGGGGATCACCGTCTCGGCGGTGGTCGATGGCGGCGAGGTGGTCGCCTCGCTCGCCGAGCGCATCCTGGGCCGGACACTGGCCGAGGACGTGCTCGATCCGGTCGATGATTCGCTGCTCTACAAGCGCGGACACATGCTCGACGAGCGCGACAGCGAGGCGATCGAGGCCGCGGGCGTGCACAGCGTCAAGGTCCGCTCGCCGCTGACCTGCGAGGCCGAGGACGGGGTCTGCGCCTCCTGCTACGGGCGCGATCTGGCCCGCGGCACCCGGGTCAATCCCGGCGAGGCGGTCGGCATCATCGCCGCGCAGTCGATCGGCGAGCCCGGCACCCAGCTGACCATGCGCACCTTCCATATCGGCGGCATCGCCCAGGGTGGCAGCCAGTCCTTCGTCGAGGCCTCCGGCGAGGGCAGGGTCGAGCTGCGCAACGCCTCACTGATCACCAATGCCGAGGGCGAGACCATCGTCATGGGGCGCAACGTGGTGATCGCGATCGTCGATGACAGCGGGCGCGAGCGGGCGACGCACAAGGCGAGCTACGGCGCCAAGCTGCTGGTCAAGGATGGCGACAAGGTCGCGCGCGGCGACAAGCTGATGGAATGGGATCCCTTCACCCTGCCCATCATCGCCGAGAAGGCTGGCAAGGTGAAGTTCGTCGACCTGACCCTCGGCATCTCGGTGCGCGAGGAGACCGACGAGGCCACCGGCATCGCCCAGCGCATCGTCTCGGACTGGCGTTCCTCGCCGCAGGGCAACGATCTCAAGCCCGAGATCATCGTGATCGATCCCGAGACCGGCGAGCCGGTGCGGCTCGACAACGGCAATCCGGCCCATTACGCGATGTCGGTCGATGCCATCCTGTCGGTGGAGGACGGGCAGGAGATCCGGGCCGGCGATGTTCTGGCCCGCATCCCGCGCGAGGGGGCGCGGACCAAGGACATCACCGGCGGCCTGCCACGGGTGGCCGAGCTGTTCGAGGCGCGGCGGCCCAAGGACCACGCCATCATCGCCGAGATCGACGGCCGGGTGCGGTTCGGGCGCGACTTCAAGAACAAGCGCCGGATCGCCATCGAGCCGGTCGAGGAGGGGGTCGAGCCCGTCGAGTACATGGTGCCCAAGGGCAAGCACATCCCCGTGGCCGACGGCGATTTCGTCCAGAAGGGCGATTTCATCATGGACGGCAACCCGGCCCCGCACGACATCCTGTCGATCCTCGGCGTCGAGGCGCTGGCCGATTACCTGATCAACGAGGTGCAGGACGTCTATCGCCTGCAGGGCGTGAAGATCAACGACAAGCACATCGAGGTCATCGTCCGGCAGATGCTGCAGAAGATCGAGGTCTCCGAATCGGGGGGCACCACGCTGTTGCCGGGCGAACAGGTCGACCGTCACGAGTTCGACGAGATCAACCGCAAGGCCGTGGCAGAAGGACGCGAGCCGGCCAAGGGCGGGCCGGTGCTTCTGGGCATCACCAAGGCCAGCCTGCAGACCCGCTCCTTCATCTCCGCCGCCTCGTTCCAGGAGACCACGCGGGTGCTGACCGAGGCCAGCGTGCAGGGCAAGCGCGACCGGCTGGTCGGTCTGAAGGAGAACGTGATCGTTGGCCGGCTGATCCCGGCCGGGACCGGCGGCGCGATCCAGAAGATCCGCCACATCGCCCATGAGCGCGATGCCAAGATCATCGAGGCGCGGCAGAAGGAGGCGGAAGCGGCCATGGCCGAACTCGGCGGGCCGGACGGGCTGGCCGATCCCGGCGAGGTCGAGCAGCCCTATATCGACTGATTCCGCGGCAGGCAGAATCGGCACCGGGGCCGGGCGCTGGCGGCGCCCGGCCCGTTTCTTTCCGAAAAGGTGATGATTTCCAGTGGGTTACGCGGATTTCATTTTGCCGGCAAATCGACCGCGAGGGAGTTGACAACCCCTGTCGCCCCCACTAGGTTCCGCGCGCCTGAGGGCACGATTCCTCATCCAGGGTCTCGTAGGTTCATAGCCTGATTTGGGCGGTCAAGACCCGGGTCGCATGACCCCGGTCCTCTGGAAGCGGCCGGAGCGCGATGCGCGCGCTCCGGCGTTCATGGCGTCTCCCGGCCGGTGCCAGGGGGCGGAAGTCGCGGAGAAAAGCGGGGTCGAAAACCGGATGCCGACGATTCAGCAGCTCATTCGCAAGCCCAGGAAGCCCGGGGTGACGCGGTCGAAATCGCTCCATCTGCAGGCCTGCCCGCAGCGCCGCGGCGTGTGCACCCGCGTCTATACGACGACGCCGAAGAAGCCCAACTCGGCGCTGCGCAAGGTGGCCAAGGTCCGGCTGACCAACGGCTATGAGGTGATCTCCTACATTCCGGGCGAGGGACATAACCTGCAGGAGCATTCGGTAGTGCTGATTCGCGGCGGCCGTGTTAAAGATTTGCCGGGGGTCCGCTACCACATCCTGCGGGGCGTTCTCGACACGCAGGGGGTGAAGGACCGCCGTCAACGTCGTTCTAAGTACGGAGCTAAGAGACCAAAATGAGGAAACTGACAGGCCTTGCCGCCGCCGCTCTGATGTTCACGGCTACCGCTGCCAGCGCGGATTACGGCGCGATCTACTTCTCGCAGGATACCGGTGCCTACGGCTATTCCTGGAACTACCGGACCCAGGAAGCGGCCGAGGATGCGGCCTACAACGAATGCCGCAAGCAGGCGCGCGACTGCGCCATGGCGACCTGGTTCAAGAACGCCTGCGGTGCGCTGGCCATCGCCGATGGCAATGGCTGGGGTGCAAGCTGGGGCAACACCATCCGGGCAGCCGAGCGCAAGGCGCTCAAGACCTGCCGGGACTACAACAACACCGGATGCCGGATCGAGATCAGCTTCTGCTCTAACCAGTAGAGCCGGCTCAAGGGGACCAGAAAACCATGTCGCGACGCCGCCGTGCCGAAAAGCGTGAAGTCCTGCCAGACGCCAAGTTCGGCGATCGGGTTCTGACCAAGTTCATGAACAACCTGATGCATGACGGGAAGAAGTCGGTTGCCGAGCGCATCGTCTACGGGGCGCTTGACCGGGTGGAGAGCAAGACCAAGCGCCCGCCGGTCGAGGTGTTCCACGAAGCGCTGGACAACATCAAGCCGGCGGTCGAGGTGCGTTCCCGGCGCGTCGGCGGCGCGACCTATCAGGTCCCGGTCGAGGTCCGACCGGAAAGACGGGAGGCGCTGGCAATCCGCTGGCTGATCGGCGCCTCCCGCGCACGGAACGAGAACACGATGGAAGAACGCCTCGCCGGCGAACTTCTCGATGCGGTCAATGCGCGGGGCGCAGCCGTGAAGAAGCGCGAGGACACCCACAAGATGGCCGACGCCAACAAGGCGTTCAGCCATTACCGATGGTAACCGAGACACTCTGTCAGGACTGACGACATGGCCCGCGAACTCCCGCTCGAGCGATACCGCAATTTCGGCATCATGGCGCATATTGATGCCGGCAAGACCACGTGCACCGAGCGCATCCTCTACTATACCGGAAAGTCGCACAAGATCGGCGAGGTGCATGACGGCGCCGCGACGATGGACTGGATGGAGCAGGAGCAGGAGCGCGGCATCACCATCACCTCGGCGGCGACCACAACCTTCTGGTTCCGCACCGAGGACGGCAAGACGCCGGCCGGCGAGTGGGGCGACACGATCGACAATGCCCGGTTCCGGCTGAACATCATCGACACGCCCGGCCATGTCGATTTCACCATCGAGGTCGAGCGCTCGCTCGCCGTTCTCGACGGCGCGGTGTGCGTTCTGGATGCCAATGCCGGGGTGGAGCCGCAGACCGAGACGGTGTGGCGCCAGGCCGACCGCTATGAGGTGCCGCGCATCGTCTTCGTCAACAAGATGGACAAGACCGGCGCCGATTTCTTCAACTGCGTGGCGATGATCAAGGACCGCACCGGCGCCCAGCCGCTGCCGATCCAGTGCCCGATCGGGGCCGAGAACGAGTTCGAGGGCCTCGTCGACCTGATCAGCATGAAGGAATGGGTCTGGAAGGGCGACGATCTGGGTGCGAGCTGGGTGGTCCAGGACGTCCGCGACGAGCTGCGCGCGCGCTGCGAGCAGATGCGCTCGGAGATGATCGAACTTGCCGTGGAGCAGGACGACGCGGCGATGGAGGCGTATCTGGAGGGCGAGGAGCCCGACGCGCCGACCCTGCGCCGGCTGATCCGCAAGGGCACGCTGTCCATGGCCTTCGTGCCGGTGCTGTGCGGCTCGGCATTCAAGAACAAGGGCGTGCAGCCGATGCTGAACGCGGTCATCGACTATCTGCCCGGGCCGCTGGACGTGCCGCCCTATATGGGCTTCAAGCCGGGCGACGAGACCGAGACCCGCAACATCGAGCGCCGCGCCGATGACCGCCAGCCCTTCTCGGGGCTCGCCTTCAAGATCATGAACGATCCCTTCATGGGCTCGCTCACCTTCACCCGCATCTATTCCGGCACGCTGACCAAGGGCGAGTCGGTGCTCAACTCCACCAAGGGCAAGCGCGAGCGCATCGGCCGCATGGTGATGATGCATGCCAACAAGCAGGAGGAGATCACCGAGGCCTTTGCCGGCGACATCATCGCGCTGGCGGGGCTGAAGGAGACCACCACCGGCGACACGCTGTGCGATCCCTCCCAGCCCGTGGTGCTGGAGACGATGCAGTTCCCCGATCCGGTGATCGAGATCGCCGTGGAGCCCAAGACCAAGGCCGACCAGGAGAAGATGTCGCTGGGGCTGGCGCGGCTGGCGGCCGAGGATCCCTCCTTCCAGGTGATGACCGATCCCGAATCGGGTCAGACCATCATGAAGGGCATGGGCGAGCTGCATCTGGAGATCCTGGTCGACCGGCTGAAGCGCGAGTTCAAGGTCGATGCCAATATCGGCCAGCCGCAGGTCGCCTATCGCGAGACGGTGAGCCACGAGGCCGAGATCGACTACACCCACAAGAAGCAGTCCGGCGGCTCGGGCCAGTTCGCCCGCGTCAAGCTGGTCATCGAGCCGGCCGCGCCGGGCGAGGGTTTCAGCTTCACCTCCGAGATCGTCGGCGGCGTGGTGCCCAAGGAATACATTCCCGGCGTGGAAAAGGGCATCCGCTCGGTCATGGACAGCGGGCCGCTGGCCGGCTTCCCGGTGATCGACGTCAAGGTGCGGCTGGTCGACGGTGCCTATCACGACGTGGACAGCTCGGTGCTGGCCTTCGAGATCGCCGCACGGGCGGCGATGCGCGAGGGGCTGAAGAAGGCCGGCGCCAAGCTCTTGGAGCCGATCATGAAGGTGGAGGTGGTCACGCCGGAGGAGTTCACCGGCGCCATCATCGGCGATCTCAATTCGCGCCGCGGCCAGATCCTCGGCCAGGACACGCGCGGCAATGCCAATGTGGTCAATGCCTATGTGCCGCTGGCCAACATGTTCGGCTATGTCTCCGATCTGCGCTCGATGTCCTCGGGCCGGGCGGTGTTCACCATGCAGTTCGATCACTACGAGCCGGTGCCGGCCAACATCTCCGACGAGATCCAGAAGAAATATGCCTGACGCGGCTGTCGCTGCGACGGCTACGGCAATTCGCTGACAGAGGGAAAAACGACCATGGCGAAGGCGAAATTCGAGCGTACGAAGCCGCATGTGAATGTGGGCACGATCGGGCATGTCGATCACGGCAAGACGACGCTGACGGCGGCGATCACGAAGCTGTTCGGC